>NZ_JCBANG010000141.1:0-11252 GCF_059760905.1 Achromobacter sp. 1011811831 | reverse complement strand
GCGACATGCCGTCCCGGGCCATATTCATTTGCGCGCCGAGCCGTCCACGTAGGGGCGCGACTGCAGGATGATGAGTTCGTCGCCGACCACGGCCCATTCGATGTCCTGGTCCGCGCCGCCCAGCGCCTGCTTGACCTGGCGGCCCACGGTCGCGAGCCGCGCGATCAGCGCGTCCGTCAGCACCTGGCGCGAGCCTTGCAGCGGCACCTCGCGCACGCCGCCGGCGGCGTCGGGCACCAGCTGCGTGTCCTCGGCCGAGCGGCTCAGCACCTGCACCGCCTTGGACCAGCTCGAATACATCACCTGCTCGGCCTGGCGCTTGCCTTCCACCACCTTGATGCCCAGGCCGCGCTTGGCCGAGATGTAGGTCACGTGGCGCCGGCCGGCGTCGAAGGGATCGCGCGTGATCATCACGCCCGAGCTGTCCGATGGCGCCGCCAGCTGCACCAGCACCGCCATCGCCACGGCGTCCTGGCCCAGACCGGCCGCGCGGCGCGCCTCATAGGCCTCGAAGTTGTAGACCGAGGCCCACACGGTCTGCACCGCGCGCGCCAGCGCCTCGGCCTGGGTCACGTTGGGCACCGTGGTGTACAGGCCCGCGCCGCTGAAGCCGGGCAGGTCTTCCGAATTCGACGAGCTGCGCACGAACACGCCCTGGCCCTTGAGCTGGCTGTTCCACTGCGCCAGCCAGGATTGCGCCAGCGCCGCGTCCGGTTCGGCGCCGGCGATCTCGGCGCGCAGCGCCGCCAAGGCTTCGCGCCGCGCGTTGGCGTCGGTCTGGAAATCGTGGCGCTGTTCCAGCGCCGCGATCTTCTGCGCCACCTGCAGGCGACGCATGAAGGCCTCGTATTGCGAGAAGGGCACGCAGAAACCGTCCGGCACGCGCGCGGCGGGCGGCAGGGCAGACTTGAGCGCGCCCAGGTTGGCGGCCTTGACGCCGCAGTAGCGGCTGTCGCGGGCTTTCAGGGCGGACAGCGGCTTCAGCGTGGTCACCGACAGGTCCGGCTTGGGCAGCTTGCGCGCGGCCTGCTTGGGCGGCGTGACGTGGGGAATGATATCGGGGCGGGCCACCGGCTGCACCCGGTAGTCCTGCGCGCTCACGTCCAGCTCGACCCACTGGCCGTCGTACTGGCGCAGCGCCGCCTGCGCGTCGCGCACATAGGCGTTGGGGATGCCCCAGCCCTTGGCCAGCAGGTTGACGTGCGACAGCAGCGTGGACGGGCGCTGCGTCACCAGCCCGGCCACCGGCGGCAGCCAGACCGGCACCTCGTCCAGCACCAGGATGTCCTGGGGCGACAGGTCGCCAGTCTGCTCCACCGACTTGATGATGCGCAGCCGGCCCTGGGAGCGGCCGGTGTTCAGCGGCAGGAAGGGCTGTTCGCGCAGCAGGGCTTCCTGGGTCACGAAGGTCAGCCCGGCGCGTTCGGCGGTCTGTTCGTGCAGCGTGGAGTTGGCCTTGAAGCGCGGCGCTTCATAGAACGAGGCGCGCACCACGTCATCGGTCTGCTTGAGCAGCTCGGGCGTGAGACGGTCGCCCTCCCAGAATTCATAGGTATAGCCGGGCAGGTCGCGCTGCCAGCTTAGCGTGCCGAACAGGAAGCGGCGCTTGGGATCCTTGTACTGCGAGATCAGCGTGGCCTTGTCCAGCTTGGGCGCCAGGCCCTCGCGGCGGGCGAACTGCTCGTGCAGCACGTAGCGCGGCGTGTTGATGTAGTAGATGCGGTTGGCCTGGCGCCGGTCGATCACGAAGATCAGGTGCGGCATCTCCAGTGGCGTGCCGGGGTTGTAGACGCGCGCCAGGCGCATGAAGTCCTCGCGGCTGCCGACGCGGTCCAGGTAGGCCGGCGCCTTGGGGTCGTCCGGGCCGGACTCGATGGGCGGTCCTTCCAGGCGCATTTCGTAGGGCGAGGGCTTGCGCGCCGTCTGCGCGGATGCGTCGTGGCCGGCGGCCAGCGACAGCGCGCACAGCGCGACCAGGGGGGCAAGGCGCAGGCTCGGGCCGATGCGGCGGGACAAGGCGCGGAAGGAATCCATGGATGCCATTGAGAATGCGGGAATGGCGGGATCATAAAGGACTCGGCGACGCCGCGCGCGGATGCCGCCGGGCAGGCCCGGACGGCGGCGGGCTGGTCGCGGCGGTCCATTCAGGCAGGACGCGCCGGCCGCAACCGCGCGATGGGCGCGATCATCAGCGACGCCAGCAGCGCCACGGCCGCCGCCGCGTAGCCCACGCTGTCCAGGCCCCAGCGCGGAATCGCCAGCCCGCCCAGCGCCGCGCCCAGCGCGATGCCGGCGTTGGCCGCTGACACGTTGAGCGTGCCGGCCAGCGCCTGGGCCCGCGGCGCGGCCTGCATCACGCGCACCTGGCAAATGGGATAGAGCGCGGTGTTGGCGATGCTCCAGGCCGCCAGCGCCGGCAGCAGGCCGCCCAGGGTCGCGGCCAGCGCCATGCTGGCCAGCGTGCCCAGGCCCAGCAGCAGCGTGAAGGCCAGCGTGGCGCGCAGCGGATGCCGGTCCACTGCCTTGCCGCCCAACGCGTTGCCGATCAGGCCGACCGCGCCGAAGCCCATCAGCCACCAGCCGACCTGCGCCGGCGCCACGCCGGCCAGCCGCTCCAGGATGTCGGCCAGGTAGGTGTAGGCGGTGAACATGGCGGTGAACACCGCCACCGACAGGCCGATATGGGCCAGCAGCACGGGATCTTTCAGGATGCGGGCCTGGTCGCGCAGGGGCGTCCTGGCGGACTGGTTCAGCGCCGGCATGTGGCGCGCCATCAACGCGGCCAGCAGCAACGACAGCGCCGCCAGCCCCCAGAAGCTGGCGCGCCAGCCGATGGCGGCCGCCGCCAGCGTGCCGACCGGAATGCCGAACAGCAGGGCGGCGGAGATGCCCAGGTAGACGCGCGACACGGCCTGGCCCGCGCGCAGCGGTCCGGCCATGCGCGCGGCGGCCTCGCTGGCCGTGCCCCAGAACACCGGCAGGGCCAGCGCCGGAATGAAGCGCGCCAGCGCCAGCACCCACAGGTTCGGCGCCAGCGCGGCCAGCGCATTGGCGCCGGCGAAGACCAGCAGGATGGCGACGAACAGGCGCTTGCGTTCCACGTGCGCCAGCGCGGCCGTGAGCGGCGGGCCGGCCAGCATGACCGTGAAGGCGAACAGCGCGACCAGTTGCCCGGCCTGCGGGACCGACACGCCGAAATCGCGCGCCAGCGCCGGGATCAGGCCGACGATCAGGAATTCGGTGGAGACGATGACGAAGGCGGCGAGGGCCAGGATGATGATGGCCGGGCCGGAAGCCGTGGCCGGCGTGGCGGGGGAAATCGGGTGTGGCATGGGGCAGATGGGTTGCGTGTATCCAGCCTCGAACGATATTGAAGAATGAAAATCCTATCCCGGGTATATATTCTTCATATTTAGGAAATTAATTCCTGTATCGGGGTGGGCATGACCCCTTGGAGCGCCTGGAATGATCCCGTCTGAACGCCTGAAAGGCATCGAGGTTTTCGTCTGCGTGGCCGACGCCGGCAGCTTCACCGCCGCCGCCGACCGCCTCAGCCTGAGCGCGTCGGCCGTCGGCAAGAGCGTGGCGCGGCTGGAGGATCGGGTCGGCGCGCGGCTGTTCGAGCGCAGCACCCGGCGGCTGGCGCTGACGGACGCGGGCGCGGCCTTTCATCGGACCTGCGTGCGGGTGCTGGACGAGCTGCAGGAAGCCGAGGCGGCGCTGGCCGCGCAGCGGCAGGAGCCGGCGGGCTGCCTGCGCGTGGACCTGCCCGCCACCTTCGGCAAGCGCAAGGTCCTGCCCCTGCTGCTGCAATTCGCGCGCCGCCATCCACGGCTGCAGCCGCGCGTCACGTTCACCGACCGTTTCGTGGACCTGGCGGAAGAGGGCATCGACCTGGCCGTGCGGATCGGCGGCCCCGACCGGCGCATGCCGGGCCTGAGCCATCGCCAGCTGGGCGTGGAACGGCTGGTGTTCTGCGCCGCGCCGGACTACCTGGACCGCCGTGGCGCGCCGAAGGACGTGGACGAACTTTCGCGCCATGACGCCGTGGCGTACGCACGGGCTGATGGCGCGGCCGCCTGGCGCGTGCCGCTGGGCGAGATGCCGCCCGCCGGCCTGGCCGCCGCCATGGGCAGCATGCCGATCGAAGGCGCGATCACGCTGGGCGATGCCGAGGCCCAGCTCGACGCCGTGATCGCCGGCTGCGGCATCGCCCAGCTGGCGACCTGGCTGGCCGGCGACGCCCTGCGCGACGGCCGCCTGGTCCAGGTGCTGCCCGGCTGGGAAGCGCCCGGCCTGCCGCTGCGGCTGGTCTGGCAGACCAGCCGGCAACTGCTGCCGAAGGTGGACGCGACGCTGGAAATGTTGGGGGAGGGGGTGAGGGTCGAGTGAGGGAGGCCTACTGCGCCCCATCCCGCCGCCGATACACCCGCGCCAGGCTGGCGACCAGCGACAGCGCCGCGATCGCACAGGCCAGGGCGAACACATATGTGGCAAACGATGCGCCCGCGCCGTCGCCGATGCCACCCGTCAGCGCGATCACGACGGCGACCAGGGCCGCGCCGATGGACTGGCCCGTGGTCCGGGCCGTCGACAGCACGCCAGAGGCCGTGCCGGTGCGGTTCCGCGCCGCGTTGGCGAACATTTCCTTGTTGTTCGGCGGCAGGAAGAAGCCGTAGCCCATGCCGCACAGCGCGATGCGCCACACCAGGTCCGCGATCGTCGCGTGTTCCGGTAGCAGCATGAGCGAGCCCAGGCCCAGGCAGAACATGAAGACGCCGGCGCTGGAGACCTGAGTCGCGTTCAGCCGGTACACCAGCCGGCCGGCGATGGGCGCGCACAGCGCCACCGCGATGGGCCAGGGCGTGAACACCAGCGCGGATTCCAGCACGCTGTAGCCGTGCGCGGCCTGCAGCACGAAGGGCAGCGCCACCAGCGCGATGCCTTGCGAGACGAACATGGTGACCGAGGTCAGCACCGCGAAGCTGTAGCGGCGCGATGTGAAGATGTCCAGCGGCAGCAGCGGACTGCGGGCGCGGGTCTGGCCACGGACGAACACAACCGCCAGCGCCGCCGCCGCGCCGGCGAGCAGCAGCACGCTGCGGTTGCTCCAGCGGCCGATCTGGTCGACGGCGAGCGCGAACAGGCCGAAGGCCGCCGCCGAGGTCGCGGCGCCGAGCACGTCGAAGCCGCGTTCGCGCTGCGTGTCCTTGCCCAGCGCCATGAGCGAGAAGGCGATGGCCGCGATGCCGAGCGGGAGGTTGATGTAGAACAGCCAGGGCCATGAGGCATACGACACGATCAGTCCGCCCAGCGCCGGCCCCAGCGCCGTGCCCACCGCGAATACCAGCGCGTTCACGCCGAAGATGGTGCCCAGCGATCGCGCCGGGAAGATCACCCGGTACATGCCGTAGCCCACGCTGATCAGCACCGCGTAGCTCAGGCCCTGGAGGATGCGCATCGCCACCAGGACGATGAAGCTCGGCGCCAGCGCACAGCCCAGCGAGGCGATCGTGAACAGCGCCAGTCCGGCGGTGTAAAAGCGCCGTTCGCCGATCCGGGAGCCGAGCGAGGCACAGGTCAGCATGGCCGCCGCGCTGGCCACCTGGTAGCCGTTCGCCACCCAGATGACCGAGGCGGCGCTGACGCCGAGATCGGCCGAGATGGTGGGCAGCGCGATATTGACGATGGAGCTGTCCAGCGCCGACATCAGCACGCCAATCAGTATGGCGGCCGCCGCGAAATACCGGCGGGGAATGTCGAAGCCTTCTTCGTCGGCGGGGGCGGGTGCGCTGGCTGAGGCGGCGGTCGGCATGTGGCGTCGGGGTCGAGGAAGGAGTGGGATCCTGTCGGGCGCAACGCCAAAGGCTGGGAAAACGGCGTGATCGCGCTTTCGGGGGGTAGCCGGCTTGCGGCGAACGTTCCGCAGCCAGGTGGCGGCGGGAGCGTCGGCGCAAAAAATACGCTTGAGTATAGGAGCCTGCGGGGGCAGGCCGCTCAATGCCCCTGATCCCCGCAGGGGTCCACGGCGTGCGGGGCGGCGGGCTTGGGCACAAAAGAAATCGGCCCTGGAATTGTCCAGGGCCGATGTCATGGTGCGACGGATGCGCGGCGGGTGTTATTCGCCAGCCGTCTCCGCCAGCACGCGGCGGGCTTCCTCGGCGACGCGCTCGGGGGCGGTGCCGCCCACATGCTTGCGGGCCGCGACCGAGCCTTCCAGCGTCAGCACCTGGTGCACGTCTTCGCCGATGTCGGCGTTGTAGGCCTGCAGCTCGGCCAGCGTCAGGTCGGCCAGGTCGCAGCCGCGCTGTTCGCAGTCGCGCACGGCGTGGGCCACGACTTCATGGGCGTCGCGGAAGGGCAGGCCGCGCTTGACCAGGTAGTCGGCCAGGTCGGTGGCGGTGGCGAAGCCCTGCAGCGCGGCGGCGCGCATGTTGTCGGCCTTGACCTTGATGCCGCCGGCCATGTCCGCGAAGATGGTCAGCGTGTCGCGCAGCGTGTCCACCGTGTCGAACAGGCCTTCCTTGTCTTCCTGGTTGTCCTTGTTGTAGGCCAGGGGCTGGCCCTTCATCAGGGTCAGCAGGGCGACCAGGTTGCCGTTGACGCGGCCGGCCTTGCCGCGCGCCAGCTCGGGCACGTCGGGGTTCTTCTTCTGCGGCATGATCGAGCTGCCGGTGCAGAAGCGGTCGGCCAGGTCGATGAAGCCCACGCGCGGGCTCATCCACAGCACCAGCTCTTCGGACAGGCGCGAGACGTGCGTCATGACCAGCGCGCCGGCGGCGCAGAATTCGATGGCGAAGTCGCGGTCGGACACGGCGTCCAGCGAATTGCGGCAGACGCCGTCAAAGCCCAGCGTGCGCGCCACGCGCTCGCGGTCGATGGGGTAGGACGTGCCGGCCAGCGCGGCCGCGCCCAGCGGCAGGCGGTTGACGCGCTTGCGGCAGTCGGCCAGGCGCTCGGCGTCGCGGCCGAACATTTCGGCGTAGGCCAGCAGGTGGTGGCCGAAGGTGACGGGCTGGGCCACCTGCAGGTGGGTGAAGCCGGGCATGATGGTGCCGGCGTTGTCCAGCGCCACCGTGGCCAGGGCGCGGCGCAGCTGGCGCAGCAGCTCGATCAGGGTGTCGATTTCCTCGCGCAGCCACAGGCGGATGTCGGTGGCGACCTGGTCGTTGCGCGAACGGCCGGTGTGCAGGCGCTTGCCCGCGTCGCCCACCAGCTCCACCAGGCGCTTCTCGATGTTCAGGTGCACGTCTTCCAGGTCCAGCAGCCACTGGAAGCTGCCGGCCTCGATCTCGGCGCGGATCTGGGTCATGCCGCGCTGGATGTCGGACAAGTCCTGGGCGCTGATGATGCCCTGGGCGGCCAGCATGTCGGCGTGGGCCAGCGAACCCTGGATATCGTGGCGCGCCAGGCGCTTATCGAAATCCACGGACGCGGTGTAGCGTTTGACGAGTTCGGAGACCGGTTCCGAGAACCGGGCGGACCAGGCTTGCGCCTTGTTGGCGAACTGGTTTTGGTCGGGGGAGGGGGTGTTTGCCATGATGGGCGGGATTATAGGGCCTGCGGGGGGCGTCCGCGGGCCGGACGCCGGCACGCGGCGCTGCTCCCGGGCGGCGGCCAGGGCGGCGCCGGCAGGCCGTGCCGGGCCGCGGAACCCCGGTACGGGAACGGGTGTCGGATAATTCGGCTTTGATTCGATCTGTTTGAGTGAGTGGAAACCCTATGCCCATGGACTGGGAAGACCTGGTGACCCAAATCGACGCCCAGCTGCCGAAGGAAGTCTGGGCGCAGACCCTGATCGGCATCGGCGTGCTGGTGCTGACCGCCCTGTTCGTGCAGTGGGTGGTGGCGCGGGTGGTGCTGCTGCTGGCCCACCGCCTGCTGGTGCTGACCGGCCATGACGACTGGGACAAGGCGCTGCAGCGCCGCCGCGCCTACCAGAACCTGTGGTACGCCGTGCCCTTCGCCGTGGTGTCGATGGGCATCGAGCTGGTGCCGCACGTGGACCGCGCCGCCGAGATCGTCGGCCGGCTGGCGCACGCCGGGGCCTGGATCTGC
The DNA here is from genome assembly GCF_059760905.1 of Achromobacter sp. 1011811831. NCBI lineage: Bacteria > Pseudomonadati > Pseudomonadota > Betaproteobacteria > Burkholderiales > Alcaligenaceae > Achromobacter > Achromobacter sp. 1011811831. The sequence continues at coordinate 3,194 of NZ_JCBANG010000141.1, read as the reverse complement.
GTGTTCGTGGCCCTGTCCGGCGTGCTGAGCGCCTGGCAGGACACCTATTCGGCCACCACGCGGGCGCAGACGCGCTCGATCAAGGGCTATATCCAGATCGGCAAGCTGGTGCTGATGGTCATATGCACCGTTCTGGTGCTTTCCATCCTGATCGACCGCTCACCGCTGTGGATGATCTCCGGCCTGGGCGCGCTGTCGGCCGTGCTGCTGCTGGTGTTCAAGGACACGCTGCTGTCGCTGGTGGCCAGCACTCAGCTCACCACCAACGACATGCTGCGCATCGGCGACTGGATCGAGATGCCGCAGTCCAACGCCGACGGCTTCGTCAAGGACATCGCGCTGCACACGGTCAAGGTGCAGAACTGGGACAACACCGTGACCACGGTGCCGACCTACAAGCTGTTCTCCGAGAGCTACCGCAATTACCGTCACATGTTCGAGTCGGGCGGGCGCCGCATCAAGCGCACGCTGCGCATCGACGCCGCCAGCGTGCGCTTCCTGACCGACGAGGAAGCCGGGCGCCTGATGCGCTTCCGGCTGCTGCGCGACTACCTGCAGGCCAAGACCAGCGACATTGCCCAGGCCAACCAGCACATGGGCGAGCAGGCCGCCGTGCCGGCCAACCGCCGCCGCCTGACCAATATCGGCACCTTCCGCATGTATGCGCTGGCCTACCTGAAGCAGAATCCCGAGGTACGCCAGGACATGGCCATGATGGTCCGCATGATGGAGCCGCAGTCCGACGGCATCCCGGTCGAGGTCTATTGCTTCACCGCCGTCACCGCCTGGGTGGAATACGAGCGCATCCAGGGCGACATCTTCGACCACCTGCTGGCCATCCTGCCCGAGCTGGGCATGCGCCTGTACCAGCAGCCGTCCGGCGCCGACATCGGCGAAATGGGCGGCCGCCTGCGCGAGAGCGCGATGCGGGAAATGGGCCGCGACGGCGTCGGGCCGCAGGGGCAGGAGTTGCCGCGCTAGCTCCCGCCGCCGGCCCCGGCCGCCTCATGCGATAATTTTCCGATCGATTGTCACGTATTTGGAAACGCTGTCCATGAGCGCCGCCCGTGTAGGAATTGCGCAGATCAACGCCCTGGTGGGGGACCTGGCGGGCAATGCCGCCAAGGTGCTGGAGGCCGCCCGCAAGGCGCATGCCGAAGGCGCCGACGTGCTGGTCACGCCCGAGCTGGTCCTGACCGGCTACCCGCCCGAGGACCTGCTGCTGCGCCCGCTGTTCGTCCAGACCCAGCAGGACGTGCTGGACCGCCTGCGCCAGGACCTGGCCGGGCTGGCCGGGCTGCACGTGCTGGTGGGCCACGTCCAGGCGCGCCAGGGCCGCTTGTACAACGCCGCCTCGGTGTTGTGCGAGGGCCGCGTGCTGGGCACCTACTGCAAGCGCGAGCTGCCCAACTACTCGGTGTTCGACGAACAGCGCTATTTCTCGGCCCACGGCGAAGCGCTGGTGTTCAACGTCAAGGGCGTGCGTTTCGGCGTCAACATCTGCGAGGACATCTGGTTCGACCGCGCCCCGCGCGCCGCCGCCCAGGCCGGCGCCCAGGTGCTGCTGGTGCCCAACGCCTCGCCGTACAACACCGGCAAGCAGGAAGAGCGGCTGGAAGTGGCGCGCCGCTGCGCCCGCGAGAACCGCTACGCGCTGATCTACGCCAACATGGTGGGCGGCCAGGACGAGCTGGTGTTCGATGGCGCGTCCTTCGCGCTGGACGCCGCCGGCGAACCGGCGGCGCGCCTGCCCGATTTCACCGAGGGCGTGAATTTCGTCGAGGTCGACGCCCAGGGCGGCGTCAAGCCGGCCTCGGCGCAGGCCGACGTGGCGCCGTACTGCCTGGAAGAGCAGGTCTGGAACGCGCTGGTGCTGGGCGTGCGCGACTACCTGGGCAAGAACCGCTTCCCCGGCGCCATCATCGGCCTGTCCGGCGGCATCGATTCGGCCGTGGTGCTGGCCGTGGCGGTGGACGCCATCGGCGCCGACAATGTGCGCGCCGTCATGATGCCTACGCGCTATACCGCCGACATTTCCCAGATCGACGCCGCCGACATGGCGCGGCGGCTGGGCGTGCGCTACGACGACATCGCCATCGGCCCGGCCGTGGACGCTTTCGAAGGCCTGCTGGCCGGGCAGTTCGCCGGCCTGCCGGTGGACGCCACCGAAGAGAACATCCAGGCGCGGGTGCGCGGCACGCTGCTGATGGCCCTGTCCAACAAGACCGGCCGCCTGGTGCTGACTACGGGCAACAAGTCCGAGATGACCACCGGCTACTGCACGCTGTACGGCGACATGGCCGGCGGCTTCGCCGTCATCAAGGACGTGCCCAAGACCCTGGTCTACCGCCTGGCCGTCTGGCGCAACCGCAATGGCGAGGTCATCCCCGAGCGCATCATCACCCGGCCGCCCTCGGCCGAGCTGCGCCCCGACCAGACCGACCAGGACAGCCTGCCGCCCTATGACGTGCTGGACGGCATCATGGAACGCTACATGGAAGGCAACGAATCGGCCGGCGAGATCGTCGCCGCCGGCTATCCGCCCGAGGCGGTGGAGCAGGTCGTGCGCCTCATCCGCATCAATGAGTACAAGCGCCGCCAGGCGCCGCCCGGACCGCGCATCACGCCGCGCGCGTTCGGCCGGGATTGGCGTTATCCTGTCACCAACGGATTCCGCGAAGCCGTCGGCAAATAGGCGCCGCGAGCGCCCCGGCCGCGCCCGGCCTTCCACGCAGATCGAAAAAAACCAGGACAAGCAAAGTGAAACAAGTCACCGCCATCATCAAACCCTTCAAGCTCGACGAAGTCCGCGAAGCGCTGGCCGAGGTCGGCGTCAGCGGCCTGACCGTCACCGAGGTCAAGGGCTTCGGCCGCCAGAAGGGCCACACCGAGCTCTACCGCGGCGCCGAGTACGTGGTCGATTTCCTGCCCAAGATCCGCGTCGAAGTGGTGCTGCCGGACGACCGCGTCGAGCAGGCCATCGAGGCCGTGGTCAAGGCCGCGCGCACCGGCAAGATCGGCGACGGCAAGATCTTCGTCACCCCGGTCGAGCAGGCCATCCGCATCCGTACCGGCGAAGCCGACGAAGAAGCGCTCTGACGCATTTCTTTCGTCCGGCACAGGCCGCGCCGCCCATCGGGTCGCGCGGCCTTTGTTTTTCCCGCCCGCCTGGATGACGTGACGGGCATCCAGGC
>NZ_JCBANG010000140.1:0-11280 GCF_059760905.1 Achromobacter sp. 1011811831 | reverse complement strand
GGGCATGGCGGGCGCGCGGGCCTGCGGCGCGGCCTGCAAGGGCGGCATTTCCATGCGCACCGGCGCGGCTGGCGCCAAGGGCGGCATCTCCATCCGCACCGGCGCGGCGGACGGCAGCGGCGGAATTTCCACGCGCACCGGCGCGGCGGGCGCGGACGCCGGCATCATGCCCGCCTCATCCTCTTCTTCCGGCAATGCCGACGCGGCATAGGCCGACTGGTAGGCGGCGATCGGGCGCGACGGCGCCGGATAGGCCGTCGGCGGCATGACGGCGGGCGTCTGCTCCTGATAGGGCGCGTGATGCGTGGCCGGTTGAGGCGCCTGTTGCGACGCGTGCTGTTGCGGCTGCTGCGGCGCCTGTCCGGCAGCCTCGTCGAAGGCGCCGTCCACAGTGGCCAGCACCTCGATGCCGCCGTCGACGCTGCGGTTCGACACGATCAGCGCGTCCGGCCCCAGCACCTGGCGCACCTGGCGCATCACGTCACGGCTGTTCAGCCCGAAAAAGCGGCTTATCTTCATGCCCCGTTACCTCCGCCGATGAGCGCCGTCACGCGGACCATGCGCTCATCCGGTATTTCCGTATTCGACAAAACGCCCAACTGCGGCAGGTGGTGCCGCAGGAAGCGCGACAAAGGCGCGCGCAGGACCGGCGACACCAGCAGCACCGGCGCGTTGCCTTGCGACTCCTGACGCTCCAGCGCCGCATGCGTCTCGCGCAGCAAGGTGTCGGCCAGGCCCGGCTCCAGGCCGCCGCTGGTGGTCAGCGCCTGCGCCAGTACCCGCTCCAGCTTGACGTCCAGGCCGATCACGCGCAGTTCGCCCTCGCCGGGGAACCATTGCTGCGTGATGGCGCGGCCCAGCGAGCGGCGGGTCAGCGCGATCAGTTCCTGGATGTCGGGCTGGCCGCCGGTGGCGGCCGCCAGCGCGGCCAGGCGCGGGCCATGCTCGGACAGCGTATCGATGATGGTGCGCATGTCGCGGATCGGCACTTCCTCCGACAGCAGCCCCTGCAGCACCTTCTGCAGCGCCGTGAGCGACAGCGTCTTGGGCACCAGGTCCTCGACCAGCTTGGGCGAATCGCGGCCGATGCGCTCGAGCAGCTGCTGCACCTCCTGGCGGCCCAGCAGGCTGGAGCCGTGGCGGTGCATCAGGTGGTTCAGGTGGGTGGCCACGACCGTGCCGGCATCCACCACCGTGTAGCCGGCCACCTGGGCCTGGTCGCGCAAGCCGCCGTCGATCCATAGCGCCGGCAGGCCGAAGGCCGGGTCGGTGGTGGGCGTGCCCTTGATCTGCATGGTCACGCCGCCCGGGTCGATCGCCAGCCATTGGCCGGGCATGGCCACGCCATGGCCCACTTCCACGCCCGACAGCAGGATGCGGTAGTCGTTGGGCTTGAGTTCGAGGTTGTCGCGGATATGGACCACGGGAGGCAGGAAGCCCACGTCCTGGGCGAACTTCTTGCGCAGGCTGCGGATGCGGTGCAGCAGCTCGCCGTTCTGCGCATGGTCGACCAGCGGAATCAGCCGGTAGCCCACCTCCAGCCCCAGCTGATCCACCATGGACACGTCGTCCCAGCTGGCCTCGGCGGCCGCGGCCTGCGCCTGCGTCACCGCCTGTTGCGGCACCTCGCGCGCGGCTTCCTCGGCCGCCTTGCGGCGCTTGTTCAGCGTCCAGCCGCCCCAGGCCAGGCCACCGGCCAGCGTCAGGAAGGCGACGTGCGGCATGTTCGGGATCAGCCCCATGATGCCGATGATGCCCGCGGTCAGGAACATCACGCTGGGGTTGGAGAACAGCTGGCTGATCATCTGCTGGCCGATGTCCTGGTCCGTGGACACGCGCGACACCACCACGCCGGCCGCGGTCGAGATCACCAGCGCCGGGATCTGGGCCACCAGGCCGTCGCCGATCGTCAGCAGCGTGTAGACACGGGCCGAATCGCTCATCGACATATCGTGCTGGGCCACGCCCACGATCAGGCCGCCGATGATGTTGATGGCCATAATCAGCAGGCCGGCGATGGCGTCGCCGCGCACGAACTTGCTGGCGCCGTCCATGGAGCCGAAGAAGTCCGATTCCTGCGACACCTCGGCGCGCCGCTTGCGGGCCTCGTCCTCGCCGATCAGGCCGGCGTTCAGGTCGGCGTCGATCGCCATCTGCTTGCCGGGCATGGCGTCCAGGGTGAAGCGCGCGCCGACTTCGGCGATACGGCCCGCGCCCTTGGTGATGACGATGAAGTTGATGATGGTCAGGATCACGAACAGGATGATCCCGACCGCGAAGTTGCCACCCACCAGGAAGTGGCCGAAGGCCTCGATCACCTTGCCCGCCGCGTCCGGGCCGGTATGGCCGTGCAGCAGCACCACGCGGGTCGAGGCGACGTTCAGCGACAGCCGCAGCAGCGTGGCGAACAGCAGCACCGCGGGGAAGGCGGCGAAGTCCAGCGGCTTGCGCGTGAACATGGCCACCAGCAGGATCATCACCGACAGCGCGATGTTGAAGGTGAACAGCAGGTCGAGCAGGAAGGTGGGCAGCGGCAACACCATCATGCCCAGCACCATCACGATCAGGATGGGGCCGGCCAGGATCCGCGCGTGCGCGGCGCCATTGTTCTTCAGCATGGAGAGCAGAGCGCTCATTCCTTAGACTCCTTGAGCTGCGGTCTTGGCTTGCGGGTCCAGCGCGGCCGGCACCGGCAGGCGGGACGGCGCGGTCGGCTCGGCCCCCCAGCCAGCGCGCCACGAGCGCAACTGGAACACCCACGCCAGCACTTCGGCCACCGCGGTATACAGCTCGGCCGGGATTTCCTGTCCCAGCTCGACGTGTTGATGCAATGCGCGCGCCAGCGGCGGCGCTTCCAATGTGGGAATCTTGTGTTCGGCAGCCAGCTCGCGGATCTTGGCCGCGATCAGGCCGGTGCCCTTGGCCAGCACGCGCGGCGCGCCGTTCTTCGATTCGTCGTACTGCAGCGCCACGGCATAGTGCGTGGGGTTGGTCACCACCACGTCCGCCTTGGGCACGTCGGCCATCATGCGGCGGCGCGCGGCCTGGCGCTGCTGCTGGCGTATGCGGGCCTTGACGTGCGGGTCGCCCTCGCTTTCCTTGTGTTCCTGGCGCACGTCCTCCTTGGACATGCGCAGCTTCTTCAGGTGGCTCCAGATCTGCCAGGGCACATCCAGCGCGACGATCACCGCCAGCGAGGCCACGATCAGCGCACAGCAGATGGCGACGATGGTCAGCGCGCGCGTCAGCGCCGCCGAGGGCGCCACGTGCATGAGGCCCAGCATGTCGTCGTGGTAGCGCCAGATCACCCAGACCGCCACGCCGCCCACCAGCAGGGCCTTGGCCAGCGCCTTGACCAGCTCGACCACCGTCTGCGAGGAGAACATGCGCTTGAGGCCGGCGAGCGGGCTGAGCTTGGACAGATTGAGTTGCAGCGGCTTGCCCGAGATCACAATCCCGCCCAGCACCACGCTGGACAGCACCGCGATCACGGCCAGCAGGCCGAAGATAGGCAGCAGGGTCATCAGCGCCTGGCCGAAGCCTTGCACGGCCTGCTCCACCATCACGCCCGGATCCAGCGGCACGCGCTGGTCGAAGGCCAGGCCGTTGCGCAGCACCCCGCTCAGGCCCCGGTACAGCGAGCCGCCGCCCAGCCAGATCGCCGCGACGCCGGCGGCCAGCATCATGAACGTGCCCAGTTCCCGGGAACGCGCGATCTGCCCCTCCTCGCGCGCCTTTTCCAGGCGCCTGGGAGAGGCGGCTTCGGTTTTCTCGAGGTCGCTTTCGTCGGCCATGCTCTGCGGTGGTGTCGGCGCCCGTGGATTTTGCGGTTACGAGCTGCCCGCCGAGATTCTAGGAGGCCTGGCCTTTGCGCGATAAGCCAAGAAACGGGGGGAAAGCGGCGCTATTCCGCAATGCGGCGCCGGGCCGGGTCCGACGCCGCCCCGGCCGGCCCCGCCGGCGGCGTTCAGCCGACGGCGGTCAGGGGATGGGCGCCGGCCTGGGCGCCCTGCTCCGTCGCCGCCTGGAAACGGGCATAGTCCAGCCCGATCCGTACCGCGCCCCAGTGTTCCGGCCCCAGATAAACAGGGACGGAGATGTCGTTGACGATCTCGCCGGTGTCGCGCGAATAGGTCTGGAACAGCTGCCCGGCGGTGTTGGCCGCCAGCCGCTGGCCCACCGGGTCGTCGAAGATGCGCTTGTGGCGGGCGCGCGCGATGTCCACCTTCGGGTCGCCCGTGGGCGCGTGCGAATAGCGGCTGTTGTGCGCCGGCGCGTAGCCGCGCGCGTCGACCAGCAGCGCGTAGCTGCCGCCCGGAATGGCTTCCAGCACGCTGTCCAGCAAGCGCGTGAGCGCCTCGTCGATGCCTCGGTCGTAGACCGTGTGGTAGCGCGGCGGATCGCTCTGCGCGATGCGCTGGTAGTGGCGATCGAACACGTCCAGCCCGCGCTTGCGCGCGCCTTCCAGCAGGCGCGCGGCCTGCTCGCGGAAGGCATCCAGCGCCTCGGACAGCAGGTCGAAGGCCGTGTCGCCGGTGCGCGTGGCGGCCAGCACTTCCTGCACGCTCTCGGTCTGGCGCCGGATGCGGTCGATCTCGCCCGACATGCTGCCCACGCGTTCGAGCACGTCGGCGGCCAGCGCCGCGATGCGGCTGACCTCCTCGCTCATGCCGTGGTTGGTGGCGTCGACCTCGCCGATCGCCTGCACCACTTCGCCCACCTGCCGGTTCATGCCCTCGAAATCATGCACGAAGCGGTCGAAATCGGCGCTGGTGCGCGTCAGCACCTCGCCCGAGGCCTCGACGTCGGCGCGCAGCGTGTCGGTCTGGCGGCCGGTGGAATCGACCAGCTCCAGCATTTCGCCGGTATGCCTGCCGATGTCGCTGGTGGCCGCGTTGACGCGCTCGGCCAGCCGGCCGACCTCGCTGGCCACCACGGCGAAGCCCCTGCCAGCGTCGCCCGCCCTGGCGGCCTCGACCCCGGCGTTCAGCGCCAGCAGCTGGGTCTGCAAGGCGATGTCCTTGATCAGCTTGCTGATGTCGCCCACCGAGCGCGCGCGCAGGGTCAGCTGCCCCACCACCTCGGTGAAGGCGGACATCTCGCGATTCATGCGGTCGACCCGCTCCTTGACCTCGGACAGCTCTGCCAGCGCCCGCTCGGCCGCCTGCAGGTTCTGCCCGGACACCTCGGCGATTTCGCGCGCATGCGTGGACGTGGACGCCGACAGGCCGGCGATCTGCGCGCCGCTGGCGGCCAGCGCCTCGGCGGCGCGCGCCTGCTCCTGCGCCAGCGCCGAACAGCGCCCGGCCTGGAACTGGGTGCGCGCGGCGTTGAGCGCGATCTCGATGCTGGATTGACGGACGGTGGCGATGCGCTGGCGCATCGACCCCAGGAAACGGTACAGCGGCCACGCAGCCGGACTGAGCGACAGCGCCCGCTCCGACAGCACGGCCTCGCCCCGGTTCAGGCGGCGCAACAAGCCCCAAATGCCGCCCAGGCGGAATATGGATCTGGCCAAGATACTCTCCTAGTGCCGGCCCGGATCGTCTTCTGTGGAGATCCGTTGCCTGGACGCGCGGCCGCGCGTCCTGTCTCTCGCTGCATGGCCCTGATTCTGGTTCTTATGGCCGAGAGTCTATCACCCGCCCTGGCGCCCGCATTTAAGGGAAATCATCCATGCGGGCGATGGCAAGCGCCGCCGGCGTGGCCCGCCGGCGGCGCGCGGCCGCCTAGAAACCCAGGCTGGCCAGCAGGTCGTCGACCTGATCCTGGCTGGTGACCACGTCGGCCTTGCCCTGCGGGCTGACCTGAGGACCGTTGAGCAGGCTGTTGGCCTCGTCGCGCCGCTCCTGCGGCACGTTGTCCAGCAGCACCTGCAGCAGCTCGCGCTCGATCGCGCCCACCACGTCCATCATGCGCATGATGACCTGGCCGGTAAGGTCCTGGAAGTCCTGCGCCATGATGATTTCCATCAGCTTGGACTGGGTCTCCTGCGTCTGCTTGGGAACGTCCTGCAGGAACGCGCGGGTGTCCTTGACCAGCTCGCGGGCCTCGGGCATTTCCAGCGGCTGGTCGAACCACTGTTGCCAGCGGCTGTCCAGCGACTGCGCCGAACGCGACATGCCGTCCTGGATCGGGCCGGCCGCCTCGGTCGCGTTCAACACGCGGTTGGCGGCCTGCTCGGTCATCTGCGCCACATAGCGCAAGCGGTCGCGCGCGTCGGGGATCGCGTTGGCCGCGTCCTTGATCGCCTGGTCCAGGCCCAGCTCGCGCATGCTGTCGCGCAGCATGCGCGTGAGCGAGGCGATGCGGTGAATCAGATCTGGGGATTCCGCCGGATCAACATTTTCCGTCGTGCTCATGGCGCACCTCAGCCTGCGATTTTCTCGAAGATCTTCGTGAGCTTCTCTTCCAGCGTTGCCGCCGTGAAGGGCTTGACCACGTAGCCGTTGGCGCCGGCCTGGGCCGCCGCCACGATGTTTTCCTTCTTGGCCTCGGCCGTCACCATCAGCACCGGCAGCGTGGCCAGCGCGGCGTCGGCGCGGATCTGCTTGAGCATTTCCAGGCCGTCCAGGTTGGGCATGTTCCAGTCCGACACCACGAACTGGAAGCCGCCGTTGCGCAGCTTCTCCAGCCCGATGGCGCCATCCTCGGCTTCATCCACATTCTCGAAACCCAGCTCCTTGAGCAGGTTGCGGATGATCCGCCGCATGGTGGGGAAGTCATCCACCACCAGAATCTTTATGCCCTTGTCTACCATCTTCCTACTCCAAAAGAAATGTGCTTGGGAACGATCGCGAAACCCCGCGTCAAACGCGGTGGCCGCGGTCTCCCAGGCGAGTCAGAATGCGCTCACTCATCGCGGAAAGCGAAACCACCTCTTCGGCCGCGCCGATGGCGATGGCTTCGCGGGGCATGCCGAACACCACGCAGCTGGCTTCGTCCTGCGCGATGGTGTGGGCCCCGGCGCGGCGCATGGCGAGCATGCCCGCGGCGCCGTCCTTGCCCATGCCGGTCAGGATGACGCCGATGGCGTTCTTGCCCGCCGCCACCGCGGCCGAATTGAACAACACGTCCACCGACGGGCGGTGGCGGTTGACGGGTTCGCTGGCTTCCAGTTCGATGACGTAGTTGGCGCCGCTGCGGCCGAGCCGCATGTGCGTGTCGCCGCCCGGGGCCAGATAGACGTGGCCGGGCAGGACCCGTTCGCCATGCACGGCTTCGCGCACCGTCACCGCGCACAGCGCATCCAGGCGCTGGGCGAAGGACCGCGTGAAGCCGGCCGGCATGTGCTGCGTGATCAGGATCGCCGGGCTGTCCGGCGGCAAGGGCTGGAGCACTTCGCGGATCGCCTCGGTGCCGCCCGTGGACGCGCCCACGATCACCAGTTTTTCCGAGCTGGAGAGCGGGCGGCGCAACGCCGGGGCCGGCGCGGCCGCGGGCGCGTGCGGCGCCGGCGCGCGCAGCTTGGCGCGCGAGGCGGCACGGATCTTGTCGGCGATGATCTCGGTGTATTCGAGCAGGCCGTCGCGAATGCCCAGCTTGGGCTTGGTGACGAAGTCGATGGCGCCCAGTTCCAGCGCGCGCAGCGTGATTTCGCCGCCACGCTCGGTCAGGGACGACACCATCACCACCGGCATGGGCCGCAGGCGCATCAGCTTTTCAAGGAAGTCCAGCCCGTCCATGCGCGGCATTTCGACGTCCAGCGTCAGCACATCCGGGTTGTGGCGCTTGATCAGCTCGCGCGCCACCAGCGGATCGGGCGCGGTCGCGACGACCTCCATGTCCGGCTGGCTGTTGATGATCTCCGTCATCAGGCCGCGCACCAGCGCGGAATCGTCCACACACAAGACTCTGATTTTCTGCATTTTTTGCCGCCTGGGCGGGCCTAGGCCCGGCCCCCGCATTCATAGACCGTCTGACCGCGCAGGCGGAAATCCTGGCTGATGTAGGTGAAGTTCTCCGAATGGCCCGCGAACAGCAGGCCGCCCGGCTTGAGCAAGGGAACGAACCGCTCCAGGATCCTGGCCTGGGTCGGCTTGTCGAAATAGATCATCACGTTGCGACAGAAGATGGCGTCGAACTTTTCATTGATGGGCCATGACGGCGCCAACAGGTTCAGGGTGTCGTAGCGCACCATGTCCGCGATCTCGGGCCGCACCCGCACCTGGCCGGCATTGGCGCCGCGCCCCTTCAGGAAGAAGCGCTTGAGCCGCGACTCCTCCATCTTCGCCACGCGCTCGGCCGGATAGACCGCCGCGCGGGCCCGGTTGAGCACATTGGTGTCGATGTCCGTGGCCAGCACGGTGGACGACGAGGCGCGGGGACCCAGCGTTTCGGCCAGCGTGATGGCGATGGAGTACGGCTCCTCGCCGGTCGAGGCCGCGCAGCACCAGATCGATACCGGACCGCCGCGGCTGCGCGCGAAATCGGCCAGGATCGGAAAGTGATGCGATTCCCGGAAGAAGGCCGTCAGGTTGGTGGTCAGCGCATTGATGAAGTCTTCCCACTCCGGCGCGTCGGGCTGGCGCTCCAGCTGGTCCAGGTAGCTGGCGAAATCCTGCCGCCCCAAGGCGCGCAGCCGCCTGGCCAGGCGGCTGTAGACCATCTCGCGCTTGTGCGCGCCCAGCGAAATGCCGGCACGCTCGTGAATCATCTTGCGGACGCGGGAAAAGTCCGCGTCCCGGAAATCGAATTGGCGGTCCACCGAAATGGACGGCGCCGCATTTGCCGCTGTCGCCACCGCTAGCCTCAGTGTTCAAGCGCAAGCGCGTCGGGCGCCTGCAACCGTGTGCCGTCAGCGGCCGGGCGCTGGCCCGACAGGCGATGCGCAGGCACTTCGATGACCTCGCCGGCGTTGATCTTGAACACCGCCACCGCTTCGGCCAGACGCTGCGCCTGTTCCTGCAGCGAGCCCGCGGCCGCCGCGGCCTGTTCCACCAGCGCCGCGTTCTGCTGCGTCACCTCGTCCATCTGCGACACCGCGCGGTTCACCTGGTCGATGCCGCTCGACTGCTCTTCCGACGCCGCCGAGATCTCGCCCATGATGTCCGTCACGCGCTTCACCGACGCCACGATTTCCTGCATCGTCGCGCCCGCGCGTTCCACCTGCTGCGAGCCCGCGCCGACCTTGCCGACCGAATCCTCGATCAGGCCCTTGATTTCCTTGGCGGCCTGGGCGCTGCGCTGCGCCAGCGAGCGCACTTCGCCCGCCACCACCGCGAAACCCTTGCCCTGCTCGCCCGCCCGCGCCGCTTCCACCGCCGCGTTCAGCGCCAGGATGTTGGTCTGGAACGCGATGCCGTCGATCACCGACACGATCTCGGAAATCTTGCGCGAGCTGGCCGAAATGCCCTGCATCGTCGCCACCACTTCCGACACCGCCGAACCGCCGCGCTCGGCCACGTCCGACGCGCTGGCCGCCAGCTGGTTCGCCTGGCGCGCGTTGTCCGCGTTCTGCTTGACCGTCGAGGCCAGCTCTTCCATCGACGCCGCGGTCTCTTCCAGCGAGGCCGCCTGCTCTTCGGTGCGGCTGGACAGGTCCGTGTTGCCCGCCGAGATCTCGCGCGAGCCGACCGTGATCTCATCGACGCCGCGACGCACGGTCGACACCGTGCGCGTCAGGCTTTCCTGCATGCGCTTGAGCGCGGCGAACAGCTGGCCGATCTCGTTGTGCGAACGCACCTCCACGCGGGTGGTCAGGTCGCCGGCGGCGATCTTGTCGAAATGCTGACCGGCTTCGACCAGCGGACGCACCACCAGGCGCCCGAACACCACGCGAGCCAGCACCATCAGCACCAGCGCCAGCCCGATGGCCACCGCCACCGCGATCATCGCGCGGTTGAAGTTGGCGTCGGCCTGTTCGATCGTGGCCTGCTGCTGGTCGCCGATGTACTTGCTGAACTCGCCGATGGCCTCGATGAACGCGGCGCTACGGGGCGTGCCGTATTCATTGTTGACCATGTAGAAGGTCGAATAATCCTCGCTGCGCAACGCCTCGACCATGGTGTCCACGCCATCATCGATGTAGGAGCGATAACGGCGCACCAGGTTCATCGACAGCTGGCGGCCGGTATCGTCCTGCAGCATGTTCTTCTGGAAATCGGCGAAGCGGGCCCGCACGCCGGTCAACAGGTCGGTCGCGCCCTTGAGGGCGGCCGCCGCGTCGCGGGCGGAATTCTCGCCGCTGCCCCAACCCGATTCCTGCAGGTGGCGCGCCGCCACCATCAGGCTGACGCGGGCGCGCAGCATGTCGCTGTTGATCACGTCGACCTGCTTGGAGCGATCGGTCAGCGCGTTCACTTCGCGGATGGATTCAAAGTTGTGCTGCAGGAAAAACGCCGCCAGGCCGCCCACGGCGGCGATCAGCACGGCGAAGAACGCCATCACCCACAGCAGCATCGTACCGACGCGCGCATCGCGCAGGCGCAGCTTGCGCTTGACCTTGGGCGCGCGCCCGGCTTTCTTCTTGCCGACCTTGCCGGGTTTCGCACCGGATTCGAGACTCGCTTCCATCTTCCTCCCCATCCTTCTGGAACAACTCAGACCAAAAAAACCGCCCGGCCCGCGACGGACTTTCCGCCGGGCCGGAACGACGCGCGCCCCGGCCTGGCCGGGGCGTCATCCGTGGAATGTCAGGACTTGGCGGCCCCGCTCTTGCGCACGGGCTCGGGCGGCGCCGCGGGCACCGGTATCGAGATCGTTTGCACCTCGGGCGGCGGCGCGGGGGGAGCCGGCTCCGGATTTTCTTCCGGAGGCGGCGCCGGTCCCAGCAGCTTTTGACGCTCCCAAGGTTCCAGCAGAATATTGGTGCTGTCCACGAGGCGCAGCAGACGGCCGTCGGGACCGAACTGCAGCAGCGCTTCCTTGCGGCTGTAGAAGCCGTCCGGGACAAAGGTGATCTTGAAGGACCAAAGGGCCAGGAAGGTGCCGTCGGTCTGCTTGTAATACTTGTCGGGCGGCGCGGTGAGCGCGCGCGAGGCCTCTTCCAGCGTGGTCTTCCCCGGCGTCAGGGTCGAGAGTTTGCCCGGGTCGAAGTTGTGCCCCGTCGCCGAACAACCGGCCAGCAACGCCGCCAGCGCGGCGCTTGCCAGAAGATGAATGTAGCCTCGCATACCTGCCCATTTGCCGGATCGACCGGCGTCAGAAAGATTCCCAATCGTCGTCCGGCTGCGTCTGTCGACGAGGCGCCGACGCAGGCGCCGGGCGCAGCTTCTCGTCCGTGGCGGCGGGCGTCGCCGCCGCGCGGCGCGCCGGACGCGCCGCCGTGGCGCCCTCGGC
>NZ_JCBANG010000139.1:0-11467 GCF_059760905.1 Achromobacter sp. 1011811831 | reverse complement strand
TGTGTATAGGAGACGTCCTGCGACCAGGCCGCCAGCGGCGCCAGCAAGGCGAGCGCCAGGATCGCCGCGTGCCGGCGCGGCCCCCCGACGAAACGCCTGGTCCCGTTCATGGCTTGGGCTTGGCCAGGCCCACGATCACCGACGTGGTGCAGTGGAAGATGGACGACTCGTTCGACATGCACCAGTTCACGTCGTTGTGCAGGAACATCTGATAGCCCGGACGCTCGCGCTCGGCCGCCGCGCACATGCACTTGCCGCAGGCGGTCTTGCCGCAGCAGTCGTTGTAGCTGATCAGGTAGTCCTTGCCGTCCAGCGGATTGTGGCAGGTGCCGACCCAGGACACGGCCGACGGCGAGGTGCCCGGCGGGCAGGACGTCATGCTGCCGCCGCAGCAGGAGCACAGGAAGCCGTCCACCGCGCAGTAGCGCCAGTAGTCGCAGGCAGTCTCGTCGGTCTGCGGCTTCTTGGCGGCAGCGGCTGGCGCCGCGCGCGCCACCGGCAGCACCGGCATGATGAAGGCGGCGCCGACG
Organism: Achromobacter sp. 1011811831; assembly: GCF_059760905.1. NCBI lineage: Bacteria > Pseudomonadati > Pseudomonadota > Betaproteobacteria > Burkholderiales > Alcaligenaceae > Achromobacter > Achromobacter sp. 1011811831. Next base: position 10,937 of record NZ_JCBANG010000139.1, on the reverse strand, counting down.
AACAGGCGGCCGATGCGGTTGAGCACGCTGCGCCGCGAGGTGGCGTGGGCGACGGAGCGCGCGGCGCGCTCCCCAAGCTTATCCAGCCAGTGCATTGCGGTTCTCCTTGCGCGAAATGCGGGTCTCGTCCAGGGTCGCGCCAGTGGCCAGGAATTCCTGCACCGACGCCACGCCCAGTTCCTTGGCGGTGAAAAGGCTTTCCAGCTGTTCGCGGGAATTGACCAGGCCCTTGGCGCGGATCGTGCCCGACTCGTCGATCAGCACCGCGTAGGGCAGCTTGCTGATCTGGAACTTCATGCCCAGCTCGGTGGACAGCAGGTACGGGAAGCGCTCCAGCCCCGCCTGGCGGTAGAACGCCAGGTGCTCCGGCATCTCGCCGTCACTGGCCAGCACGATGCGCAACCACGCGTGCTCGGTGCCGGCCACCGACTTCAGGATGGGCAGCAGCTTCTTGCACACCGGGCACGACGGCGACAGGAAGAACAGCAGCTGGCTCTGCGCGCCGCCGCCACCCACCGCGACCGGACGGCCCAGCAGGTCGTTGATGTCGAAGCGCGGCGCGGCCTCGCCCACGGCCGGGCCGCGGTCCATGGTCAGCGCGCCCATCGGCGCGACGCGTTCATACAGCACGCCGATCTGGCGCGACAGGGCCAGGATGACGAGCACCAGGCACAGCAGCACGCCCCACAGCAGGAAATTGGAAATGATCAAGGCATCCATGTGACGCTCCCTTCAGATTGCTTGCAGCTTGAGATGCGAAGCCAACAGGTGGTTGGCCGTGAAGTACAGGGCGACGGCGCTCGCGGCCAGGCCGAACACCGACGCGGCGTCCGTCCACAGCAAGCCGCGCGACAGGCCGGCGGCGCCGGCCGCCAGCACCGGCGCGGTCCAGGCCGCCAGCGCCACGTTGCGCGCCACCAGCCACCAGGACAGTCCGGTGCCGCGCGCGCCGGGCCGGCGCGACATCGGGCCGGAACAGCCGCAGTCCAGGTCGCGGCGGCCGCGCGCCAGGTTGAACGCCAGCCCGGCCGTGGCCGTGGCCAGCACCAGCAGCGCCAGGCCCGCGCCCGCCGGCTGCCACGCTGGCGTCAGCAGCAGCGCGCCCGCCGCGACTTCCGCCAGGGCGAACAGCAGCGCGAACGGCGCGCTCAAGCCGGCCGGCAGGATCTCGTAGGCCGACACGGCGGCGGCGAAGCCGGGCAGGTCGCGGAACTTGTCCAGCGCGCCCAGCAGCAGCACGCAGGCCAGCGCCGCGCTGGCCGAGTAGAAGAGCACGGGGTCGGTCATTTCGCCGCTCCCGTCCAGGGCTGCGGCTCGACCTGCAGCGCCGTCTCGCCCGCGCCCTTGATGGTGCCCTTGAGTACCGGCGCGGCCGGCGCGGCGTCGTAGACATTGACGTTGCCGCCATCGATGGTGAAGAGCCGGGGCTTGTCGTCCTGCGACACCGACATGGACAGCGCGCCCTGGCCCGGAATGCGCGCCACGCGCTTGCGCGTGGCCAGGTCGTAGACCCAGATCTCGGCGGCCGGCGTCTTGTGCGTGCCCTCGGCGCCGTTCGGGTGCATGCCCACGTACAGGCGCTTGTTGGCCCGGTTCACCGCCAGCACGTTGTAGCCGCCCGGACGCCAACCGCGATCCTTGCCGGACTTGTCCAGCAGCGACCAGGACTCGCCCAGGGTCACGTCCTTGGCGCCGATGTCGGCGCTGTACACATTGCCCTGGTAGGACACGAAGTAGAAGGTATCGCCGACGTTCTCGGTGTGCGTGAAGATCGGATCCTTCTCCACGTCGAACAGCGGCTTGCTGCGCTGCTGGCCTGCTGGCTTGCCGCTGTCGTCCAGGTCCACGGTCAGCAGCGCGCCGTCGCCGCAGATGCTGGCGAAGCCGCGCGGCCGCGACGGCGGCACGATGATGCTCCAGCAGCCGGCCGTGGCCGTGACCTCGTCGGTGAACTTGCGCGTCTTCAGGTCCACCACCGTCACCGAGGTCGCCGGCGTGGCGTTCTGCACGAACAGCAGGCCGCCGTCGGTGCTCTGGCGCAGGTAGTTGCGGTAGTTCAGGGCCTGGGCGCGCTTCTCGGGAATGGCCACCTCGTACTTCGGCGTCAGCGCCTCGGCGTCCCAGGCCTCGACCACGTCGATGCGCTTGCCGCGGTTCAGGCGTTCGTAGTAGGACGTCATCACATAGATGTCCTTGCCGTCGTTCGACACCGTCATGTGCCCATTGAAGGACGTGGGCACCAAGCCCAGGAACTTCAGGCTGTCGCCGTCGTAGAGGTTGACGCGGCTGTCCACCAGGTGGTTGAAGGCCGCGTCCATGACGTACAGGCGATGCGGCGTGGCCGGCGGCAGGCGGGTGCCGCCCTTCAATTCCTCCACGGGCAGGTCCGCCCAGGACGCGCCGGCGGCGGTGGCCAGCGCGGCGCACAGCGCCCAGCCTCCCGCCCGCGCGGCGCGTGTTCTTGCACGTAGCGCACTCATTGTCTGTCTCCTTTCATGATCCTGTTCCTAGAATGCGTAGACATAGCGCATCTGCACGCCGCGCATGCGCGGCCCGTTCTCGACCTTGAGGTCGTGGATGTACTGCAGCTGAATCTGGTTCGACGGATTGATCTGGTGCGTCAGCTCCAGCGCCAGCTGGTGATTGCGCGCGCGGCTGGTCACCGTCTGGCCGCCGGAGCGTTCGCGCCCGCCAGTCTCATAGCGGTAGCGCACGCCGGTGTAGGTGTTCTCGGTCAGGTTGGTCGAGGCCAGCGCGAACAGGCGCAGCGACGGATCCTTCTTCAGGGTCTGGCCAAACCAGTCGGTGTTGCGGCCATAGATCTCGACCTCGGCGATCGCTTCCAGGAAAGTGGACTCGCCCACGCCCTGCACGAAGGAAAAATCCTGCACCGTCGACCAGCGGTTCTTGCCCGGCGACACGTCCGGACGCGAGCCGTCGTAGCGGCCCACCGGCACCGTGATGAAGGGCTCCCAGGCGAACCAGGTCTTGGTCTGGTCGTTGTTGTAGAGCCAGATGGCCGAACCCAGCGTCACGTCGCCGATGCCGGACTTGCGGTCGCGCGGCGCGCCGGGCGCTTCCTGCGTGGTCCGGCTCATCGGCACGATGAATTCCAGCTGCACGGTCTTGCCGTAGAAATCGCGGTAGTGCATCTGGCGGTAGATCAGCATGTCCACGTCCACCGACACGCCGTCCGCGCGCTTGCCCGCCGTGTACACGCCGGACGAACGCAACCCCGCCATGTAGCCGGCGATGATGTTCGTCCCCACCGGCGCGGGTATCCAATCGCGCGCGCTGGGGTCTCCCGCCCACGCCGCCTGCAAGGCCCCGGCACAGGCCAGCGCGAACGCCGCCCCTGCGCGAGACCGGAAACCGATCTTGCCTGCCATGCACTTCCCCTTGGTTGTCGACGCCGGCGCGGCCGCCGTTGTGTCCCGGTCTGATCCGCGCGCGCCGTTTTTGGTGTTCTAGCCTAGTAAGCGATGCAAACCGATTTCTTCTCCAGGTACATGTCCATCACGGCGCGGCCGTGCTCACGGCCGATGCCCGACTGCTTGAAGCCGCCGAACGGCATGTTCGGATCCAGCATGTTGTGCGTGTTGACCCAGACCGTGCCCGCCGCGATGCGCGGGATCAGGCGCTGCACGCGCGACAGGTCGTTGCTCCAGATGCTGGCGCCCAGGCCGAAGACGCTGTCGTTGGCCAGACGCACCGCGTCGTCCAGCGTGTCGAAGGGCTGCGCCACCACCACCGGGCCGAAGATCTCCTCGCGTACGATGCGGGCATCGGGCCGGACGTCGGCGAACACCGTGGGCCGCACGAAATAGCCCGCGCCCGCGCCGGCCTCGCCGCCCGCCATGACGCGGCCGCCTTCGGCGCGGCCCAGGCCGATGTAGTCCAGCACGCGCTGCTGGTGCCGCGCAGATACCAGCGGACCGACCTGCGTGTCGGCGTCGAAGCCCGAGCCCAGCTTCATGCTGGCGGCCACGTCGGCCAGCCCCTGCGCCACCTTCTGGTACAGGCCGCGCTGCACATACAGGCGCGAGCCGGCGGTGCAGACCTGGCCCTGGTTGAAGAAGATCGCGGCCGCCGCGCCCTGCACCGCGCGATCGACATCGCAGTCGTCCAGCACGATCACCGGCGACTTGCCGCCCAATTCCAGCGACACGCGCTTCATGTCGTCGACGGCGGCGCGGCCGATCAGCTTGCCGACCTCGGTGGAGCCGGTGAAGGCGATCTTGTCCACGCCCGGATGCGCGACCAGCGCGGCGCCGGCGGTTTCGCCCCGGCCGGTGACCACGTTGACCACGCCGGGTGCAAAGCCGGCTTCCAGCACCAGTTCACCCAGGCGCAATGCGGTCAGCGGCGTTTCCTCGGCGGGCTTGAGCACCACGGTGCAGCCGGCCGCCAGCGCCGGCGCGATCTTCCAGATCGCCATCAGCAGCGGGAAGTTCCAGGGAATGATGGCACCGACCACGCCCACCGCCTGCGGCAGCGTATAGGCGCTGTACTGGGTTCCCGGCGGAAAGGGGATGGACAGCGACAGCGTCTCGCCCGTGATCTTGGTGGCCCAGCCGGCCATGTAGCGCAGCCATTGCGCGCCCGCGCCGACCTCCAGCCCCTGGGCCACGCCCAGCAGCTTGCCGTTGTTCAGCGTTTCCAGGCGCGCCAGCTCGGCGCCGTGGCGCTCGACCAGATCGGCCAGCGCCAGCAGCAGGCGCTCGCGCCCGGACGGCAGCATGTCGCGCCAGGGGCCGGATTCGAACGCGCGCCGCGCCGAGCGCACCGCCTGGTCGATCTCGGCGGCGCCGGCGTCCGGCACGCGCGCGATGATCTCGCCGGTGGCCGGATCATGGACCGCGATGGACTCGCCCTGCCCCGACCGCACGGGCTGGCCGTCGATGAGCATGTGCTCGCGGATGGCGCCCAGTTCGGGACGTTCGGCGGCGGACGGAGTGAGGGTGGACGGCATGCTGGCGCTCCAACGGATAGGTGGAGGCCAGGATAGCGCCGGCGTCCGGCGGACACTTGTCGGCGCGTGCATGGGGATTTGTCATTCTGCGCACAGGCCGCAAAAGGAAGCGGCCCGGACGCCGCGAGAGCATCCGGGCCGGATCGTGGCTCGGCGCCCGCCAGGGAGCACCGCCCGCGCGGGGTCGATCAGTCCAGCATCAGCACCGTCGCGCCGGTGGTCTTGCGCGCCGCCAGCGCGGTCTGCGCCTCGCCCGCCTGCTCCAGGCCGTAGCGCTGGTCGATGCGGACTTTGATCTTCTTCTTCAGCACCAGGCCGAACAGCTCGTCGGACGCGGCCTGCAGCTTTTCCAGCGTGTTCACGTGCACGCCCAGCGACGGACGCGTGACGTACAGACTGCCCTTCTGGTTCAGCACCGCCAGGTTCACACCGGACACGGGGCCCGAGGCATTGCCGAAGCTGACCATCAGGCCGCGCGGTTCGATGCAGTCGAGCGAGGTTTCCCAGGTGTCCTTGCCCACGCCGTCGTACACCACCGGCACCTTCTTGCCGCCAGTCAGCTCAAGCACGCGCTCGGCCACGTTCTCGCGCGAGTAGTCGATGGTTTCCCAGGCGCCGTTGGCGCGCGCCAGCTCGGCCTTCTCGGGGCTGGAGACCGTGCCGATCAGCTTCACGCCCAGCGCCTTGGCCCATTGGCAGGCGATCAGGCCCACGCCGCCGGCGGCGGCATGGAACAGGATGGTCTCGCCGCCCTGCAGGCGGTAGGTCTGGCGGAACAGGTACTGCACCGTCAGGCCCTTGAGCATCAGCGCGGCGGCCTCGTCGAAACCGATGCCCTTGGGCACCTTGACGACCTGGTTGGCCGGCACGTTGCGCGACTGCGCGTAGGCGCCGATCGGGCTCTGGCCGTAGGCGACGCGGTCGCCCTTCTTCAGGTGCTTGACGTCGGCGCCGACGGCGGTGACTTCGCCGGCGGCCTCGAAGCCCAGGCCGTGCGGCAGCGGATGCGGATACAAGCCCGTGCGGAAATAGATATCGATGAAGTTCAGGCCGGCGGCGTGCTGGCGGATGGTGACTTCATTGGCGGCCGGCGGCGGCACTTCCACCTCGGCGAGCTTCAGGACCTCGGGACCGCCATGCTGCTCGATACGAATTGCCTTGACGAGATTGCTGGCCATGCTGGCCTCCTTTCATGCGAGTGATGCGTGAGGGAATAACGCGGATAAAACGAAAATCGGTATTCAGCGCGCGGGCCTGGCGCCGGCCGTCAGCACCAGCACGCCGGCCAGCACCAGGGCGGTGCCCGCCATCTGCCACGCGGTGATCGGCTCGTCCAGGAACCAGGCCGCCAGGAACAGCACCGACACCGGGCCGACCATGCCCAGCAACGAGGCGGTCGGGGCGCCGATGCGCGCCACTGCCCACATCAGCATGAACACCGGCACCACGGTATTGAGCGTCGCATGGATCAGCGAGTAGCCGTAGACCCCGGCGGGCTGGAGCAGCATCGTAGCGGGATGCACCGCGAAGAACTGCGCGATGCAGGCCACGCAGGACACCAGCATGGCATAGGCCACCAGCCGCGTCGCGCCGACCCGCTTGATCAGTTCCCCGGAACAGATGAGATACACAGAATAGCTTGTCGCCGAGGCGAAAACGAACAAAGACCCTAACAGCACCTCGCCGCCCCCGCCAAAGCTCAGATCGTGGGCGAACACCAGCACCACGCCGGCATAGGACAAGGCCATGGCCAGCCACTGGCGGCGCGCCACCGGCCGCTTGAGCCAGAAGGCCGACATCAGCACCACCAGCGACGGCGACAGGAACAGGATCAGGCGCTCCAGGCTGGCGGTGATATAGCGCAACCCGAGGAAATCCAGGAAGCTGGACAGGTAATAGCCGATCAGGCCCAGCACGCAGACCTGCAGGCGCTCCCGGGCGCTCAGGGCGGGGATCTCGCCACGGGCGGCGCGGCGCGACTGGTGCCAGGCCACGGCGGCGAAGAACGGCATGGCGAACAGCATGCGAAACGCGATCAGCGTGACCGCGTCGATGCCATAGCGGTAGGTGAACTTGACGACGATCGCCTTGGCCGAGAACAGCACGGCGCCCAGCGTCGCCAGGCAATATCCCGCCGCGCGGCTGGACGGATGGCTCAGGGGCAAAAAACGGGCAAGGCGATTCATGCGATGATTTTAGTTTCAGCGCGCGCCCTTCCGCGCGCCCTGCCTGTGCATTCATCTTTTCCGCAACGCCCCTTCCCTCGCAGCATGACCCGACAACGCGCCCTGACCTACATCCACATCGCCGCCGTGCTGTTCGGCCTGACCGGCGTCTTCGGCGAACTGATCCAGGCCGGCGCCGTGGTCATCACCATGGGCCGCGCCGTCTTCGCCGTCGCCGCGCTGGGCCTGTTCGCCCGCATGCGCCGCCGCCCGCTGCTGGGCGCGCTGACGCCGGCGCAGCTGTTCGTGCTGGTGATCTCCGGCGCCTTGCTGGCCGCCCACTGGGTGACCTTCTTCGTCTCGGTCAAGGTCGGCGGCATCGCCATCGCCACGCTGGGCTTCGCCAGCTTCCCTGCCTTCATCACCCTGTTCGAGGGCCTGATCTTCCGCGAGCGCGTGCGGCCGGCCGAATGGTTGCTGCTGGGCCTGGTCACCGCCGGCCTGGTGCTGGTGACGCCGTCCTTCGACCTGGCCGACCAGGGCACCGTCGGCCTGGCCTGGGGCCTGCTGTCCGGCCTGACCTTCGCCCTGCTGGCCCTGAGCAACCGCCGTTCAGCCTCCGGCATGGATCCGATGCAGGTCGCCTGCTGGCAGAACCTGGTGGTGGCCCTGGTGATGCTGCCCTTCGCGGCGGCGCAACTGCCCTCGGTCGCCGCGGTGGACTGGCTCTGGCTGGCGCTGCTGGGCGTGTTCTGCACCGGGCTGTCGCACTACCTGTTCGTGTCCAGCCTGACCCGTCTCAACGCCCGCAGCGCCGGGCTGGTCATCGCGCTGGAGCCGGTCTACGCCATCGCCTTCGCGTGGGCGCTGTTCAGCCAGCAGCCCACGCCGCGCATGCTGGCCGGCGCCGCGCTGATCGTGACGGCCATCGTCTGGTCCGGCCTGCGCAAGGCGGCCGCGGCCTCGGAACCTACCGCACAGTAACAGCCTTGACAATAACTGACTAGGCAGTAAAATTCGGCCTCATGAATGCCGAAACACCCAATCCCGACGCCGTCGTCCACTATCGCGGCAACGACAGTTGCATGACGGAAGACAACGCCGGCTACCTGATCAAGCTGGTCTCTTCCTCGCTGAACCGCATGCTGGATCAGGAAATGGCGCCGCTGGACCTGACCGCCATGCAATGGCGTCCCGTCGCCATGCTGTATCGCGGCCGCGCCGACACGCCCGCCGAGCTGGCGCGGCTGACCGGTACGGACACCGGCGCCATGACGCGCACGCTGGATCGCCTGGAAGCCAAGGGCCTGCTGCGGCGCAACCGCAGCCAGACCGACCGCCGCGTGGTCAAGCTCGAACTCACCGAGCTGGGTGAAACCAAGGCGCGCGAGATTCCGAACAACATCGCCCACGTGCTGAATCATCACCTGCGCGGCTTCAGCGCCGACGAGGTGCAGCAACTCAAGCACTTCATGATGCGCATGCTGGCCAACGGCTCGGCCTGTAGCAGCGCGCCCGAGCGCTGACGCACACGCGCATCCCCGCCCAGGCGGGTTTTCTTTGGCATAATATCTGCCTAGGCAAATACAGATTAATCAATTACTTTCAGCAAACCGTCAGGATGAAACGCCTTCTCACTACCGCTTTAGCGCTCGCCCTGAGCGGCTGCGCGCTGATGGAACCCGGCCCCGAACCCGTGCCGGCGCTGGACGCGACCAAGCTGGGACTCACCGGCCAGAATGCGCTTTGGCCCGCCGACCACTGGTGGCAGCGCTACGGCGACAGCCAGCTCGACGCCCTCGTGGATGAAGCGCTGGCCAACAGCCCGTCGATGAGTTCCGCCCAGGCCCGCCTGGCCCAGGCCAATGCCGCCGTCAGCACGGCGCGCTCGTCGCTGCTGCCCAAGGTGGACGCCAACTACACGCTGAACCGCGAGCACCTGTCCAAGCAGTACATCTATCCTGCCCCGCTGGGCGGCTCGGTGGTCAGCGACAACCGGCTGGCGCTGGATTTCAGCTATGAACTGGACCTCTGGGGCAAGAACCGCTCGCGCCTGAAATCAGCGGTCTCGCAGCAGGCGGCCGCGGCGGCCGATGCGCAGGCCGCGCGCAACCTGCTCGCCAGCGCCGTCGTGCGCGCCTACCTCAATCTGCAGAACGGCTTCGCCCAGCGCAGCGTGCTCAAGCGCGTGCTGGCGCAGCGCGCCGACGTGCTCGAACTGACGCGCGGCCGCTACTCGGCCGGCCTGGACACGCAGGTCGAGGTCAAGCAGGCGGAATCATCGCTGGCCGCGGGCAAGGTCGAACTGACGCAAGTCGAGACCACGCTGGCGCAGCTGCGCAACCAGGTCGCGGCGCTGGCCGGCGCCGGCCCGCAGCGCGGCCAGTCGCTGACCGAGACGGCGCTGGTCGCGCCGGCCGGCGGCGTGCCCGCCAGCGTGCCGCTGGACCTGCTGGGCCGTCGTCCCGACGTGGTGGCCGCGCGCTGGCGCGCCGAAGCCGCGCGTCACGCCATCGACACCGCCAAGGCCGAGTTCTATCCGAACATCAACCTGACCGCCTTCGCCGGCTTCCAGGCCATGGGCACCGGCAACCTGCTGGACGCTGCCTCGCGCATGGCCGGCATCGGTCCGGCGATCTCGCTGCCCATCTTCCACGGCGGCGCGCTCAACGCCAACCTGGCGGGCCGCCGCGCGGACGCGGACCTGGCGATCTCGGACTACAACCAGTCCGTGCTGGACGCCGTGCGCCAGGTGGCCGATGCGCTCGACGGCCTGCGCCTGCTGGACCAGGAACGGGGCGAGCAGCGCCAGGCGCGCGCCGCCATCGACGCGGCCTACGACCTGGCCGTCAAGCGCTACAAGGCCGGCATGGGCAATTACCTGTCGGTGCTGATCGCGCAGACGGGCGTGCTGACCCAGGCCCGTCTCGACACCGACCTGCGCATCCGCGCCTACCAGCTGGACGCCGACCTGGCCTACGCACTGGGCGGCGGCTACACGCCCGCCGCGCCCGCCGCCCCTGACGCCCAGCCCGCGCCCGCTGGCGCCACCACTCACTGACCGACCCGGATTCAGACGTCATGAACGCTCCCGCTACCAATCCCGCCCGCAAACGCCTGCTGCTGCTCGCGACCGGCGCTTTCGTGCTCATCGCCATCGCCTACGGCATCTGGTGGGCCCTGTTCGGCGCCCATTTCGAAAACACCGACGACGCCTACGTGCACGGCAATCTGGTGCAGATCACGCCGCAAGTGCCCGGCACCATCGTCGCCATCGAGGCTGACGACACCGAGACCGTGGCCGCCGGCCAGCCGCTGGTGCGCCTGGATTCCGCCGACACCGACGTGGCGCTGCAACAGGCCCAGGCCAAGCTGGCCCAGACCGTGCGCCAGGTCCGCACCTATTACGTGCAGAACGATGCGCTGGCCGCCGACGTCGACCTGCGCAGCGCCGACATCGTGCGCGCCCAGGCCGAGCTGGCCCGCGCCCAGAGCGACGTCAGCCGCCGCCAGCAGCTGGCCAAGTCCGGCGGCGTCAGCGGCGAGGAAATCCTGCACGCCGAAGCCGCACTGAAGTCCGCGCAATCCGGCCTGGCCCAGGCCAAGGCCGCGCTGGCCGCCGCGCGCGCCAAGCTCGCCACCAACCAGGCGCTGACCCAGGGCACCGACGTGGCCGGGCACCCGGACGTGCAGCAGGCCGTCGCCGGCCTGCGCAATGCCTGGCTTGCGCAATCGCGCACCGTGCTGCCCGCGCCGGTCGGCGGCGTGGTGGCGCGCCGCAGCGCCCAGGTCGGCAAGCG
>NZ_JCBANG010000138.1:0-11489 GCF_059760905.1 Achromobacter sp. 1011811831 | reverse complement strand
GAGCCGGACGCGGGCGCATGATGTCTTGCGCAAGCCTCGTTGCGCAGACCCTGCCGCCCCCGGCCTCGTGCCGCGGGGCGGTTTGCTTTCAGGGGCTGGCTTTCAGGGGCTGGCTTTAAGGGGCTGGCTTTAAGGGTCCAGCTTCAAGGGCCTGGCTTTAGGAGTCTTGCTTCAAGAGCCTTACTTCAGCTTGGCCTGCTGCGGAGTCACGAAATCCTCCAGCGACAGCCCCTTTTCCTTGAGGATCGCTTCCAGCAGCGGCTGCAGCTTGCCCAGGCTTTCCTGCACCGTCTCGCGCACGGTGTCCACCACCACCTGGGTGCCGCGCTCGATCTCGATGTTGACGGCGTCGCCGACCTGCTTGTCCTCGAACACCGTCATGCGGCGCGTCTCGGGAATCAGCCAGACCTCGAACCAGCCCTCGACGCGATTGACCTCGGACACGGTCAGGCTGGCGCCGTTGATGGCGATATAGCCCTTGGCGAACACGTACTTGCGGAAGTCCTCGGGAATGCTGAAGCGCATCAGCCGGTTCGTGTCCGACGACTTGACCATCACCACTTCGGACGTGAAGTCCACATGCCCCGACAGCGGATGCCCGCCAATCTCGGCGCCGTCCTTGGCCGCGCGTTCGACATTGGCGCGGTCGCCTTCCTGGTAGGCGCCCAGGGTGGTGATGGCCAGGCTTTGCAGCATGACGTCGAAGGTGGCCTGATCCGGGCCCGTCAGCTCGGTCACGGTCAGGCAGACCCCGTCGGTGGACACGCTGGCGCCCACCGCCAGATCAGTACAAAAGCCCGGCGGGAAATCGAGCGTGAAAGTGCGCAGGCCCTCGCGGTCGGCGATCTTGGCGATCTTCGCGGTGCCTTGGACTATGCCTGTGAACATACGAATCCTGATGCGGGGCGCGGCGCGCCCGTGAAACAAAACATCAACGTTAACCGATATTTTGCTTCGGGCCGGGTGATGTCCCTGGTGGCGGCTGGATGGTAGCGAATTGGCCCAGGTGAAGCAGGCCGTTGGAACGTTCACTGTCTTGGCTGCCTATGCGGCAGCGAACGACGCCCTGCGCTGGACAGCCGGCGCGCTCCATTTCTAAGCTACCTATGCGGCAGCGAACGATTTCAACATTTAGCCATCCTCCTGGCATGATTTCTAAGCTGCCTATGCGGCAGCGAACGCGAATCCCGGATCCTGGCGGACGCACGACATTTTCTAAGCTGCCTATACGGCAGCGAACGTGGCCACGCCGGCGGCGTTGGTGCTGGTGCTTTTCTAAGCTGCCTATACGGCAGCGAACCGGTCCGATCCTGGCGATCTCAGTACTGTCTTTTTCTAAGCTGCCTATACGGCAGCGAACCATCCCCGCCGAAGCCGTATTCGAGCCGGACTTTTCTAAGCTGCCTATACGGCAGCGAATATCAATCGCGGCTTGACCGTGTTCTCGGATCATTTCTAAGCTGCCTATACGGCAGCGAACATCGTGACGTACTCTTGCCCGAGAATCTTCTCTTTCTAAGCTGCCTATACGGCAGCGAACTTCAACGCGCTGCATGAGTGCAAGCCGGTCAATTTCTAAGCTGCCTATACGGCAGCGAACGCCACGGGCGACCAGGGCGCTGCTTCTGCCACTTTCTAAGCTGCCTATACGGCAGCGAACCTGCGCATCAAACTCCACAGTCGCTTGATTCTAAAGAAAAAACCACTCCCCGGGTTTCAAACACCCAAATTTTCACCCCGTCCGTAAGCCCTTGATTTTTATGGCGCCGTTAAATCCCATAAAAAAAAGGTTCGGCGCATGCAGTCCTTCCACATCAGGATCCACGCCCCTTCCCGGCAGTCTTCCGCAATACTGTGGAACATCCCTCGCCCCCGCCAAAAAACCGCCTGGGTCGGCCCGCAGCCATGCCCGCATCCCGTCGCAACAAATAACGCGCCCCTCTCCCGAAAATACAGGATGCGTACAGGCCGATGAAGAGTCGGCGTGCATGTCTCCCCAAAACAAAAAAACCGAGGCCGCGCTCCCGGCGCGGCCTCGGCCTTGCTACAAAAACCACGCCAACGCGTCAGTGCTTGATCGCGATCGTCTTCAAGGTGGTGAAGCCATACAGCGCCTCGAACCCCTTCTCGCGGCCATAACCCGACTGACGCGAACCGCCGAAAGGCAGTTCCACGCCGCCACCCGCGCCGTAGTTGTTGACGAAGACCTGGCCGGCGCGCAGCTGGCGCGCCAGGCGCAGCTGGCGGGCGCCGTCGCGCGTCCAGACGCCGGCGACCAGGCCGTACAGCGTGCCGTTGGCCAGCGCGACCGCTTCCTCTTCGGTGTCGAAGGCCATGGCGGCCAGCACCGGGCCGAACACTTCCTCCTGCGCCAGGCGGCTGTTCGGCGGCACGTCGCGGAACAGCACCGGCACCTGGTAGTAGCCGGACGCGGACGCGCCGTCCTTGAGCTTGCCGCGCGCCGCCACCTTCAGGCCCTCGGCCTCGGCTTCGGCGACGAAGCCGCGCACGCGGTCGTGCTGGCGGGCGCTGATCAGCGGGCCCACATCCAGGTCCTGCGCCGCCGGGCCGGTCACGGTGGCGGCGAAGGCTTCGGACAGGCGCTTGAGCACGGTTTCGTACACGCCACGCTGGATCAGCACGCGACTGCCGGCCGAGCAGGTCTGGCCGGCGTTCTGGATGATGGCGGCCAGCAGCACCGGCATGGCCGCGTCCAGGTCGGCGTCGTCGAACACGATCTGCGGCGACTTGCCGCCCAGTTCCAGCGTGACGGGCACATGGTTGTCGGCGGCGGCGTGCGCCACCATCTTGCCGGTCTGCGGCGAACCGGTGAACGAGATGTGGTCGATGCCGGAATGGGCCGACAGCGCGGCGCCGGCCTCGTGGCCGTAGCCCGTGACGATGTTCAGCGCACCGGCCGGCAGGCCGGCCTCGGCCGCGATCTCGGCCAGCTTGAGCAGGGACAGGCAGGCATCCTCGGCCGGCTTGACCACGCAGGCGTTGCCGGCGGCCAGCGCCGCGCCCACGCTGCGGCCGAAGATCTGCAGCGGATAGTTCCACGGCACGATGTGGCCGGTCACGCCATGCGCTTCGCGCACGGTCAGCACGGTGAAGCCCGGGTTGTAGGGAATGGTCTGGCCGTGCAGCTTGTCGACCGCGCCGGCGTAGAACTCGAAGTAGCGGGCCACGGCGGCGGCGTCGGCGCGCGCCTGCTTGATGGGCTTGCCGGTGTCGGCCGATTCCAGTTGCGCCAGCTCTTCCTGGCGGTCGAGCAGTGCGAAAGCGATGCGCATCAGCAGGCGGCTGCGGGCGGCCGGCGCCATCTGCCCCCACTCGCCCTCGAACGCCGTGCGCGCCGCGCCCACGGCGCGGTCCACGTCTTCCTGGCCCGAGCGCGCGATCGTCTCGAACTGCTGACCGTCGGACGGGTTCAGCACGGGAATGGTTTCACCGGTGGCGGCGGCCACCCATTGATTGGCGATGAAGTTCTTTTGGCTCACGATGTGCGCAGTAAAGTGGCGGCCGGATGGCCGGTTGCTGAAATGGCTGGCGGCTGCGCCGCCGAGTCTCCCGGGCATCTCCGGCGGGAGCCGGAAACGCGGCGCGCGCGTCGATCGCACAGCCCTTGTGATTTGATGGAAAATTACGGGAGCGCCCGACAACTTGTCAATTGCATTGACAGCTTTTGTCCCAAGCTTCAGGAATTTTCCAGCCCGACTCGGGTTATCCCTAGGATTGCGAGCGCCCCGCGCCCGCGCCGGTCTTGTCAAAGCGCATGACAAGCCGCAAGCCCAGACAGAAGGAGCGCAGCGATGAGCAACACGCGTGACCCGCAGCTCGATGCCCTGCTGCAGGCCGCCAGCCGGCCCAGGCCCGAACTGGATGCGCTGGCCGAGGTCGCGTCCGGCCTGGGCTATGTGCGGGCCGAGCGTTTTGCCGAACGCGTGTACGAGAGCCTGTTCTACGCCATCGCCACCGGCAAGATCGCGCCGGGCAGCAAGCTGCCCGCCGAGCTGGAACTGGCCGCGCTGTTCGAAGTGTCGCGCCCGGTCGTGCGCCAGGCGCTGGACCGGCTGCGCGAGGACCAGCTGGTCGACTCGCGGCGCGGCTCGGGCACCTATGTGCGCGCCAAGCCCGACCTGATGGGCGGCATGCCCGCGGTCGATCCGGCCCGGCGCGTCGGCCACATCCTCGAGGGGCTGGAGCTGCGCATGGTGATCGAACCCGAGTGCGCCTATTTCGCAGCCCTGCGCCGCAGCGAGCGCGACCTGCAGGAAATGGACCGCATGCTGGCCGGCTACGAGGAAGCGGACGCGTCCGGCAACATCGCCCACCACCACGACTTCGGCTTTCATCGCGCCATCGCCGCCGCCACCGGCAACCAGCGCTTCGTGCAGGTGCTCAAGTCGCTGGAGTACGACGTCAGCCACGCCGTCAACGTGATGCGGCAGCTGGTCCATATCGAACCCTGGAAGCGCACCCGCGCCGCCATCGACGAGCATCGCCAGATCTACCGCTTGATCCGCGAACAGGACGCCGAGGGCGCGCGCAACATCATGCGCTCGCATATCGAGAAGGCGCGCAGCCGGATGCTCAACAGCGGACCGGAACAGTAGACGTCGTCGCGACGCACAGTGTTACGAAAAAACTGTGCGGATTCACATGGCCTGAAACGTCTATAGGTATGGACCGGGAAATCCCCCGGCCTCGCCGGCGGTTCGCGCACGCCGCCGGCCAGCCCAACAGACGGAGTGGCGCCTTGCAATCCTCGGACAAACCCAGCACCGGCACGATGGACGCCAACGGCCGCAGGCCCTGGCTCGGCGCCTCGGCGCCGGACTCGCCGCCCGCCGTTGCCGCCCCGCCCAGCCTGCGCTGGCGCGGCCCGTGGCGGACCTGGCTGTTGCTGTCCTGGGCGATCTGCACGCTGGCCTCGCCCACCTTCGCCTTCGTCGTCGTCCTGCTCTGCATCGATGCCCGCAGCGACAACCCGTATTTCTGGTGGTCGCTGCCCCTCATCGTCGCCGCCGGCAATGCCGTCGCGATCCTGCGCACCCACTATCGTCATGGCCGCCGTGGCTATGCCGACCGCGCCGCGCTGGCGCGCCAGCACGCCGCCACCGCCCAGGCCACAGCCGGCGCCCTGTTCCTGGCGGCGGGCGCCGCCTCGGGCCTGCTGCCGGAACTGGCCGCCATGCTGCTCGGCACGCGGGACGCCGGACCGGCCGCCCTGGGCGGGATCGCGCTCGCCATGGGATTCGGCGTGGCCTCGCATGTGCACGCCGGAGCGCTGCATGCCTGGCTGGCCTTTCGCGAACCGGCCGCCGCCATGCCGGCGCCGGCCAGCGCCCCCTGACGGCGACTCGAAGCCGCCCAGGAACCGTCGTCCGGCGCGTCTTGTGCGCGGGTCGACGCCGCCATCAGGACGGCGTCGCGCATGCGCGCAACGCACCACCGCGCCGCCGCACGCGGGCGCTCAAGCCTGCGCCCGCGCGCCGCACTGCCCACAGAAACTCGCGCCGGGCGCAAGCGTCGCCCGGCATTGCGCGCACGCGGCCGGCGTCAACGATGCCCCGCATTGCCCGCAGAAGCGGCCGCCGGCGGCCTGCGCCGCGCCGCAAGCGCCGCAGGCAAGCGCGGCCTGGCGAGGTTGAGGATTCATGTTCGGATCGCCGTAGGATCCGTTCTGGCCGTGCCGGTTGCCGTGTGAACCGTAGCCTTGGCGGCTGCCATGGCCGCCTCCCAGCAGATGCTTCAGTATGCCCATGTCGGACTCCAAATCGCCTTGCGGCATTGACCTGGGCTTGATTGAAAAGCCTGAAGCTACTTTAGAGTCAACACAACCGGCACAATGGGCAGGCGTCGGGAGATCCCGCCCTTACTACTTCCTGCAGATGAGCAAGGCCAGGCAAATCATGCCGATCAGGGTTCCTCCGATGGCAAAGGCGGCGCGCTGCGCGCGCTCGGATTCGACCATCAGCCCAAGGGTGCAGGCCGGTTGCATTCCGCCGAGAGTCGCACCGCCCTTCGCGACGGGCCGGAGGGAGCAATCGACAGGCGCGGTATCATCTTGCGCATCCTCGCGCCCGGCCTGTGCATCAGGCCGACCGCTGAATCCGCAGTCCGGCGGCCCCTGCCAGGTAGATCGTCAGGAAAGCCGCAAGAACCATGACCAAAATGACCATGAAGTTAGCGACCTGGAACGTCAACTCCCTCAACGTGCGCCTGCCCCAGGTGCTGGACTGGCTGGCCGCCAATCCGGTCGACGCGCTGTGCCTGCAGGAACTGAAGCTGACCGACGACAAATTCCCGGAAGCCGCCTTCACCGAAGCCGGCTATCACGCCGTCTGGGCCGGCCAGAAGACCTACAACGGCGTCGCCATCCTGTCGCGCACGCCCGGCGCCGGCATGGTGCGCAACATCCCCGGCTTTGAAGACCCGCAGCAGCGCGTGCTGGCGCTGACCCTGCCCAGCCCGGACGGCGACGTCCGCGTGGTCTGCGCCTATTGCCCCAACGGCCAGAGCGTGGGTTCCGACAAGTACGAATACAAGCTGGCCTGGTTCGAGGGCATGCGCAAGTGGCTGGCCGACGAGATCGGCCAGTACCCGCGCCTGGCGGTGCTGGGCGACTACAACGTCGCCCCGGCCGACGAGGACGTGCACAACCCGGAAAAGTGGGAAGGCCAGGTGCTGGTGTCCGAGCCCGAGCGCAACGCCTTCCGCGCCCTGCTCGACCTGGGCCTGACCGATTCCTTCCGCCTGTTCCCGCAGCCCGAAAAGTCCTTCAGCTGGTGGGACTACCGCCAGTTCGGCTTCCGCCGCAACGCCGGCCTGCGCATCGACCATGTGCTGCTGTCGGCGCCGCTGGTCAAGCGCTGCGTGGCCTGCGACATCGACAAGGAACCGCGCCGCAACGAGCAGCCGTCCGACCACGCGCCGGTGATCGCCACGCTGTCCTTCGAATAGGAATTTCCAGCGCGCTTTGCACAGCGCGCAAATTTTCCTGTATAGTTGCGGTCTTGCTTGATTTGGGGCGGTAGCTCAGCTGGGAGAGCGTCGCGTTCGCAATGCGAAGGTCGGGAGTTCGATCCTCCTCCGCTCCACCAAACACCCTAAGCCTCTGAGAAATCAGGGGCTTTTCTTTTTTCAGTCGTTGGCACTGGTAGCAGAATTGGTAGCACCTACCTATGCTCAACCTGCCCATCTATGCCCGTGCGGGCATCTACTACCTGCACACCCGACTCCCCAACGGTCAGCAGTTCAAGCGATCCCTTCGCACCCGAGACAAAACGGTTGCTATGCTCTCGGCTTTGAACTATCTGGAAGCCGTGATGGACTGGGAAGAACTCAAGAAACGGGCAAGGGGATTCGAAGCCGTCCTGGATAGCAGCGGGTCTTGGCACTTCAAGACAGAACCAGGCAACCCACGAGATACCGACGAACTCGTAAGATTCGTGGGCTCCCTGCCGCTTCGTACAAAGCCAGTCCAAGCACCAGCACCGAGTGTTGCCCCAGAACAGCAAGAGAACCTGACGGGGACAAGCATTGCTGAAGTGGCAACCCGCTATCAAACCCGCCACGAAAAAATCAAATCGGGCAAGACACTCTACGAGTACGGCAACTACCACACCTTCTTCACCAACTGGGTAGCCAAGCGGAAGAAAGTCACCCCCTACCCCATCAGACTGATCACCAATGAGGATATCGGGGTTTACATTGATGACCTGCTGGCGGAAGGAAAATCGCCTCAGGCAATCCAGACAAAGTACCTTGGCGCACTGAATGCTCTCTTTGAGTTTGCCAAGACCATTGGGGCGTTCCCCAAAGAACAGATCATTCCGACCCGTGGGCACAAGATCTTCAACAAGGCAAAACACAAGCCCAATCGCAAGCCGTTCTCCCCCGAAGATTTACAAAGCATCTTTGCAGCGGAAAATCTGAAAAAAGCAAGGCACCCTGAGGAATTTTGGTTGCCTTTGCTTGGACTGTACACAGGCGGCAGGATCTCGGAATTGTCCCAGCTTCGCACCAACGATTTCTCAAAAATCGATGGTATCTGGTCTGTCAGCATCAACGAAGAAGAAGACAAAATTCTGAAAACTCCGGCTAGCGAGCGAGTGATCCCAGTGCACCCTGTGCTGTTGGACTTGGGGCTTATCGACTACTTGGAGGAAGTCCAGCACTTCAATGGGCGACTTTTCCCTGAGTTGTCTCCTGACCAGTTTGGGCACTACGGGAAACAACCCAGCAGGCGATTTGGGGTGTATCTGGATAAGCTTGGAATCACAGACAAGGCGAAGGTGTTTCATTCGTTTCGTTCGACGGCGAACAACTGCCTCAAGCAAGCCGGTGTGCCTGAAGAAAGCCGTTGTCAATTCGTCGGACATGAACACGACACAATCAATTCTAAGACTTACAGCGAACCCCACACGATCAGGTTTCTCTTGGAAAATGTCGCCAGTAAATTGGATTTCCCGATTGATTTTTCCCAACTTAAATACACGAAAGGAAAATTCTCGCCATTCATTGCACGAGAAATCTCCAAACAAGAAAAACAGAAAAACCATCAAGCAGCGAAAACAAAACGGACAGTAAACTCTGCATCACTATCCAAGAGAAGCTGACAACTTTCACCTCCCACCACCTCAACGGGGAGCTTCGGAAGTGTCCCTGCGGGGCATTGCTATCGCGACCAAATAAAAAATAAGCAAGGCAAACAGATCACCCCAATCAAAAAAATACGGAGTAGTAACGCTTATTTTGATCGGCCGATTGAGATAAAAATACCAGCCTTGTGCTGGTATTTTTTTTCAGTCGGAACGGGGCAAGGGGCCATGCCCCATCTTTGTTCTTTTGGGGAATCCAAAGGGGGGAACCCCGTGGCGAACGGAAACCCCGAAACGAAGTGTAGTGGGTTTGTATAGTGAGTGATACTGGGCCGTCGGCACAGTTTCCTTGTTTTTTCTTCGCACTCCGCTAGAATAAATATTAGGAGACAAAAATAAGAAGAAAATCCAAATGCCACACTATGCAATATTACGAGCCAAGAAAGTAAAAACCCGGGCACAGATCACGGCAGCAGCGGAGCACAATTTGAGATTGCGACAGCAATCGAACATCGATGAGAGTCGCAGCGAACAAAACGAAATTCTGTACAACTCGCTCGATGCAGACATGACAAAAGCGACCAGCATACAAGATAAATTGTCCGAATTTTATGCCTGCCTCGGCATAAAAGAGCGGAAGGACAATGTGCTCATGTTGGAATTTGTCGCCACCGCATCCCCTGATTTTTTCAAGGGAAAGACTATCGAACAGATAGGACGGTGGGCCGCAGATCAGGTTAAATTTATGAAAAATGAATTCGGTGAGCAGCTAAAATTTGCTGTCCTTCATATGGACGAGAGCAGCCCACACATCCACTTTTTAATTTCAACTGAGTTGAAATCACTTAAGCGCTACAAGAACCAAAAGGGCGAGTTTCATAAAGAGACCTGGTCATTGAATGCCAAGCGATACGATCCCGAGTTCTTAGTTGGACTGCAGGATAGATATGCAGAACATAACGGAAAGTGGAAACTCCGTCGGGGGGTCAAAGGCTCAATGCGAAAGCATGTTCCTATGAAGACCTTTTATCGCGCCATCGACCTTGCCATGCAGACAGACTATAAGACAAAGATTGACAAGCTCGTAGATAACATAGAAATGACCATAGGCGAGCGGCTTAGCATGAATGCCGTTCGAAAAAAAATCCGTGAGTTTCTTGCTCCCTACATCGCATCTTTTGCCAAACAGCAAAAAATTGCACGAGTGTTGGGAAAACTAGATTTTCATCGTCTGCAAGAGGAAATCATCTCCGACAGAGAAAAGCTGAGGGCAGAGCTTTCCGAGGTGGACAGCAGAAGGGATGTATATCAAGAGGCGATCAAAGGACGATTTCTTGACATAAGAGCTAATGAGGTGCTGATGGAACAGAACACACTTTTATGCCGAGAATTGGAGAGGATGAAGAACAAGTACGAACCTCATTTATCATCCTCTCCCAATTTTGCGGGGCAGAGCCTTCCAAACTCACGAATATAGACTAGTTAGTCAGAGCCTTGAAGAGCAAAAACAAAGCAAAAATCGAAAACAAGGAGGCGGGAATTGTCAAAACAACAATTCCTGCTGGAACAGATACCAATCCCGCAGCCTTACGACTGCGGAACCATGCCTGCAATGGAACGATTGCCAATGCCGTTCCTCCAATAACAAATGGCCAAATCATCTTCCGATAGATCTGGTAATCATAAAATGCCGAGTCAAACGACACATTGAAGAAGCTGCTCAGCCACCAGTAGATCGGTGCCATCAAGAAATTAAATTGGCTCAATGCTGCCCACAAAATAAAGGCAACGGAAATTCCGCATGAGAAAAATGCATAATAGCCCTTCTTATCAAGTTCGACATTGGAACTCTTGGCAATCTTCTTGTTGAGCCTTTGGCAAAAGAAGAACACCAAGTAGCCGTAGAGAGCGAAAAGCCCAATCGAAGACTCAATGCCAAACAATGAATAAGCAACTGAGTCGGGATACAAGAGGCGAGGCCAAGCCCACAAGAAACCAATGGGCAGAATTGCCAAAGTTGCGATAAACGGCATCCAATCCTTGCGGCGGTACTGGATCACCAGGGTCATCGGATAGGCTGCCACCAATGCCAACAGGGCAAAAATAACCACTGCTGGAATTGCTCCCCAACCAATCCCGCTCGAACCATTATCATTGCTGCGAGAATTTTCAATTGCATCCAAAATCAGCAGATCACGAAGCCAGCTTTCATCGCTCACGGAACACTCCAAATAGGGACGGGTCTAAGTTTTCCTAGAATAGTCTAAAATCGAATATTCTGAAACGGACTATAGCATGTTGTCATGCTCTATGGTCCAAGGTACGAGTCAGTGCGGCTGGAGCTCCAGCAGATGAGACAAGCTGCAGGGCTCACCCAAGTGGAACTTGCCAAGCTGCTTGGCAAGGGGCAGAGCTATGTGTCCAAGGTGGAACGAGGCGAGCAGTATGTCGACCTTGTTGAGTTCCTGGAGTGGTGCGAGGCTTGCAAGATGGACCCTGGAAAAGCGATTAATAAAATCTAATAAATCCGCTTTTTCTGCCGCCGTCCTTTTTAGATTACTTCGTAATCCTTCTTACCCTACGGGTATTAGTGCTTCGCATATAGTCTTATTCTCTTATAAGATAGGACATATATTCTGGTACTGAGGGATTTGTCTTCTGCTTTTCCTCACCGTGCTATCACACGGTTCCGGTAAAGGCTTACCCTAACCCGCCATAAAAGCGAGTTGGGACTTTACCGGGAGTCTCCGTGTGATAGTGACCTGCTCTGAGAAATTCGTGCCAACAGGTATTTGAGAGAATAGCTTCCAACGCAAGAGGGAAGCGAGATGAAGAAGGCGAGGTACAGCGAAGAGCAGATCGTGCGGATTCTGCGCGAGGCGG
>NZ_JCBANG010000137.1:0-11609 GCF_059760905.1 Achromobacter sp. 1011811831 | reverse complement strand
GCGCTCGCCTGCCGCACGGCGGCGTCCAGCGCCTGGGCGGCGGCCTGCATGCGCAGCCGCTCGCGGCCGGCGTGCCGTTCGGCGTTGGCCTTCTTCATGCCCAGCAGGATGGGCGCCTGGTTGGCATCGCGCGCCTGCCGCGCATTGCGCGCGCCGCGGCGCAGCTCGGCGTCGTGCCGCTGGCGCAGCGTCCGCAGGCCGGCATCGCGTTCTGCGCGGGCGCGGGCCAGCGCGGCATCGGCCGAGGCGGCCTGCTGTTCATGGTGCTTGCGGTAGGCGCTGTAGTTGCCGGCGTGCGCGGCCAGCGCGCCGCGTTCCAGCGCCACGATGTCCGACATCGTGTCCAGCAGGGTCCGGTCATGGCTGGCGATGATCAGGCCGCCACGCCAGGCGGCCAGCCTTTCCCTCAGCCAGCCGCGGGCGCGGGCGTCCAGGTGGTTGGTGGGTTCGTCCAGCAGCAGTCCGTCGGCGTCCTGCGCCAGCGCGCCGACCAGCGCCACGCGGGTCAGTTCGCCGCCGCTGACGGCGCCTGCCGGTAGTTCCGGCGGCCAGGCCGGCAGGCCTGCGTCCGCCAGCATGCGCGGCCATTCCTCGCGGACGCGCCAGCGGCCGTCCACCAGGTCGAAGTCCGCCTGGCTGCCCGTGCCGGCTTCGATACGCGCCAGGGCGCGCAGCGCGGGCGCCATGCCTGCCACGTCGGCCAGCGTGACGCCAGGTCCGGCGGGCAGGGATTGCGGCACGGCGGCGATGCGCCCGCGACGCTCGATGCGGCCCGATTGCGGCGGCAGTTCGCCGAGCAGCAGCCGCAATAGCAGCGTCTTGCCCGCGCCATTGCGGCCGACCAGGCCGTGGCGCGCGGCGCTGAAATCGTGGCTGACGTCGTCCAGCAGCATGCGGCCGTCGGGCAGCGCATGGCTGACGTGGCGCAGGCTGATATGAAAGGTCGCCGCGAGCGGCGCGCGGGATTGCCGGGAAGGGAGAAGGGGGCGCGCCAGCGCGGGCGCGTGGGGTGCGTGGGCCATGAAGCGCTCCTGACGATGAACGGGCCTTGCGGACGCGGCGGGCTGCCGGCGGCAAGGACGAATCGGAGGAAGGCTTAGAGGTTCATGGCGGGGGCGCTCCCGGCGGTGAAGTGAGCGGCCATTGTCGCATATCGACGGCGGCTGTACGTGCCAGCCGCGGTCGCGGCTCGGCGTGCGCCGGCTACTTCATCAGCGGGCCGCAGACCTTGATCCAGTCGGATTTCTGCGAGGCCAGCATGCCGGCTTCCCGATCCATCGCGCCAGCCGTGTCGGCGGGAAAGGTTCCGCCATCGCGCGCGCAGACTTCGTAGCGGTCGGCCAGTTCGAAGCGCAGGTCCAGCAGGTCCAGCCGCCCCTGGCACAGCGTGCCGTCGAGCTTGCCGCCCCGCGCCGCTTCCAGCGCGTCCTGCGCCGACTGGGCGCGCCGGTAGTCCGACTGCGCGGAATCGAAGGCGGCGACGCAGTCTTCGGCGGCGGCCGTGCTGGAGAAGGCGGCGAGCAGCAGGGCGGCGGACAGGAGGCGGGATGCGGTCATGGACAGGCAGCAGGGCGCAACAGGAAAGGGCGCGCCGGGTTCGGGGACTGCATCATAACTGGGCGGCGTAGAGCGCCATGCAGCGCTCAGGCAAGGGTGGCATGCAAGCGCAGGCCAAGTGCGCGCAATACCTTGAGAATGGTGCTGAAGTCAGGGGCGCGCTCCCCGGACAGCGCTTTATACAGGCTCTCGCGCGACAGCCCGGTGTCCCGCGCGACCTGGGTCATGCCCTTGGCGCGAGCGATATCGCCGAGCGCCTTGGCAATCAGCGCCGCATCGCCTTCGGCGATGCATGCATCCAGGTAGAGCGCCATTTCCTCGGGCGTTTTCAGGCGCTCCGCGATGTCGTATTTCCGTGTCGTCAGTTTGCGCATGGGGGGCTCCCTGTGGAGCGACAGTTGAAGGGGGCGATGCTGGCAGCTTCAACGGCGTTGACGGCAGCCGTCTGGTTTTCAGAAATTCCAGTCCAGTTCGTCGACCAGGCGTAGCGCCATCCTGATATCGGCGTCCTGGGTCGATTTATCTCCTCCTGCAAGCAGGATGACGATGGTTCCCGCGACGCGTTCGGTGAAATACACCCGATAGCCGGGATCGAAATCAATTTTCAATTCAGAGACTCCCTTTTCCAGATGCCGGCATCTGCCTGGGTTTCCGAGGGCCAGTCGCTGTATGCGTGCCTGTATTCGTGCCTTGCCGACCTTGTCCTTCAGGCGGGCTTCGAAGTCATCATAGGCCTCGGTGCTGCGGAGTTCTTTCACGGGTTCCTGGCCTCGCTTTTTGATAGTCGATGACTGTCATGTGCGTTTCCTGGTCCGTGGTGGGTGTAGCCATGAGGCTACGAAAAGAAGTGTAGCCATATGGCTACGAAGGCGCAAGAAACTTTGTAGTCATCCGGCTACATCTTGCCGCCTCGAAGGAGATGGCTCCATCCTCATTCTTGATAGGTGGGAATGCCTTGACGCGCCGGTTTTTGGCATTGCCGGCGGTGCGCAAGCAAGCGATATAGGCAACCCCAGGAATCCCCTGATCGAAATCGGCCCGAACACGGTTTACCTGTACCCGAAACTGGTCTACCTTGCTTTACATGTCAAGGATCTGCGGGGCGCGCCCGCGCCATCCAATCGGAGGGTCCTGGATAGAAAGTTCTGTTTTATCAACGCCCACGCTGGAGATGAAAGAGAATGACCGACACGCTCATCAAGG
The DNA here is from genome assembly GCF_059760905.1 of Achromobacter sp. 1011811831. NCBI lineage: Bacteria > Pseudomonadati > Pseudomonadota > Betaproteobacteria > Burkholderiales > Alcaligenaceae > Achromobacter > Achromobacter sp. 1011811831. The sequence goes on along the minus strand of NZ_JCBANG010000137.1, from coordinate 8,849 downwards.
TCGACCTGGCCCAATCCCCGTACGAGAACAAGCAGATCCACAATCGCTGGCATCCGGACATCCCGATGGCGGTGTGGGTCAAGCCCGGCGACGACTTCGTCCTGGAAACCTATGACTGGACCGGCGGCGCGATCAAGAACGACGACAGCGCTGACGACGTGCGCGACGTGGACCTGTCCACGGTGCATTTCCTGTCCGGGCCGGTGGGCGTGGAGGGCGCCGAGCCCGGCGACCTGCTGGTGGTCGACTTGCTGGACATCGGCGCCAAGCCCGACAGCCTGTGGGGCTTCAACGGCTTCTTCAGCCGCAACAATGGCGGCGGTTTCCTGACCGATTATTTCCCGCACGCACAGAAATCCATCTGGGATTTCCACGGCATGTTCACGTCCTCGCGCCATGTGCCGGGAGTGAATTTCGCCGGCCTGATCCATCCCGGCCTGATCGGCTGTCTGCCCGACCAGAAGCTGCTGGACGACTGGAACAAGCGCGAGCAGGCGCTGATCGACACCAATCCGAACCGCGTGCCGCCGCTGGCCAACCCGCCCGCGCCCAAGACCGCGCACATGGGCGCGTTGCAGGGCGCCGACCGCGATCGCGCGGCGGCCGAAGGCGCGCGCACGGTGCCGCCGCGCGAGCACGGCGGCAACTGCGACATCAAGGATCTGTCGCGCGGCGCGCGCGTGTTCTTCCCGGTCTACGTCAAGGGCGGCGGCCTGTCGGTGGGCGACCTGCACTTCTCGCAGGGCGATGGCGAAATCACCTTCTGCGGCGCCATCGAGATGGCCGGCTGGGTCCATATGCGCGTGTCGCTGATCAAGGGCGGCATGAGCAAGTACGCCATCCGCAATCCCATCTTCAAGCCCAGCCCGATCACGCCGAACTACAAGGACTACCTGATCTTCGAGGGCATCTCGGTCGACGAGCAGGGCAAGCAGCACTACCTGGACGTGAACGTGGCCTATCGCCAGGCCTGCCTGAACGCCATCGAATACCTGAAGAAGTTCGGCTATTCCGGCGCCCAGGCCTATTCCATCCTGGGCTGCGCGCCGGTGCAGGGCCATATCAGCGGGGTGGTGGACATTCCCAACTCCTGCGCCACGCTGTGGCTGCCGACCGAGATCTTCGATTTCGACATCCAGCCCTCGGCCTCGGGACCGGTGAAGCACATCAAGGGCGACGTCGACATGCCGCTGTCGCGCGACCGCTAGGAGAGCCCGCATCATGCCCATCTATGACTATGCCTGCGGCGGCTGCGGCGAGTTCTCGGCGCTGCGGCCGCTGGCGCAGTGGCGCGATCCCGCCGACTGCCCGCAATGCGGCGCGTCCTCGGAACGCATCGTGGGCGGCGCGCCGGCCATCTCGGCGCTGTCGTCCGCGGTGAACCGGGCGCGCGCGGCGAACGAGCGCAGCGCCAACGAGCCGCGCAGCTCGCGCGCCGGCCACGGCATGAACTGCGGCTGCTGCTCGGGCGGACGCAAGTCCGGCAAGACCCGGGTGGCGGCGGACGGCGCCAAATCTTTCGCCGGCTCCCGCCCCTGGATGATCAGCCACTGAATGAGGCCCCCCCGAAGCGCTGCGCGCTTCCCCCAGGGGCATGCCTACGGACCGGCGGAGCCGGATCCGTGGCATCCCGCTTTGGGGCAGCGTCTTGCGGGGCGGGCTCATTCTTGCGGCCCGCAGGCCTGCACTCCTGAGGAGCACGCGGGCGCTTTGGGGCGGCTATCTCATGCGGGGTAGTACGTAGTGGGGCGCCAGCGGGCCGGTGGGGCGGGTGCCGTCGCGGTATAGCTGGGTCAGCTGGTTTTCGCCGACGAAGTAGCGCTGGCTGTCGCCGGAGGCGTCCAGGCGGATGGTGCTGCCGTCGGATTCCCACGAAAAGGTGCCGGCCACGACTTCGGGCTGGGGCTGGCGGTCCAGGTACTGGGTCTGCTTCTCGTAGCGGCCGTCGTCGGACAGAGTCACGCGCGTGCGGATGCCCGGGCAGTCGGCGCAAGGCAGCACGCCTTCGTAGCTGCCGGCCCAGTCCAGGGAGTCGCGCGCGGTGTGGCTGTCGACGGGGGCAGCGTTGCGCGACGGGGCGCAGGCGGTCAGAAAGGCTAGCGTCAGGGCGCAGGTCAGGGTGGTCTTGATCATCATGGCGAGCTCCTGTTTGGTAAAACCGGCCCACGATACGGACGCAAGCCGCGGGCCGCTGAAACGGGATGTAAGACGAGACGGCGCGCGGTGGCTTGCGTTACGCTGTCCTGCCCTTCATCCGACAGGCGCATCATCGCAATGAACGGCGAACACCGCTACCTTGTCCGCGTGGAATGGACCGGCAACACCGGCTCCGGCACGTCCGACTACAAGTCCTATTCGCGCAACCACCAGATCCAGGCCGGGGGCAAGCCCGACATCGCCGGCTCATCGGATCCCGCGTTCCGGGGGGACCGGACGCGCTGGAATCCGGAAGACTTGCTGGTCGGGTCGCTGTCGGCCTGCCACAAGCTCTGGTACCTGCACCTGTGCGCCGTCGAGGGCGTGCGCGTGCTGTCGTACCGCGACGAGGCCGAGGGCCTGATGGCCGAGGATCCCGAGCGCGGCGGGGCGTTCACGCGGGTGGTGCTGCGGCCCGTCGTCGGCGTGGCGCCGGGTTCGGACACCGCGCTGGCCGCCGCGTTGCACGAGCGCGCGCATCACTTCTGCTACATCGCCAATTCGGTGAATTTCCCCGTGCTGTGCGAGCCGCGCATCGTCGAGGAAAGCTAGGGCCGGGCATTCCTGGCGTCCACGGCGCCGGCGGGGCGGCGCCGTCGCGGCAATAATTTTTACAATTTTCCGGCGGCCGGCTGTCACGCGGCCAACGGCTGTCTCGTCTTATGCACGACGGCGCTTCGCAACGGACGCCCGAGCCCTTTCCCAACCGCATGAGCAGAGAGAGACCATCATGAGCACCGCCCGCCTGAATCCCTATACCGCCGCGCCCAAGGCCGTGAAGGCCATGCTGGCCTTGACCGAGGCTGCCGAGCATTGCGGCCTGGAAAAGAGCCTGATCGAGCTGGTCAAGATCCGTTCCTCGCAGATCAATGGCTGCGCCTATTGCATCCACATGCATTGCAGCGACGCCCGCAAGCTGGGCGAGACCGAGATGCGCATCTACCTGCTGCCGGCCTGGCGCGAGTCCTCGCTGTATTCCGGCCGCGAACGCGCCGCCCTGGCCTGGACCGAAGCGCTGACCCGGCTGCCGGACACCGGCGCGCCCGACGCCGACTACGACGAGCTGGCCCGCCACTTCAGCGAAGAGGAGCGGGTTAATCTGACGCTGGTCATCAACATGATCAACGGCTGGAACCGCATCGCCGTCGGTTTCCGTTCCGTGCATCCCAAAGACTGAAGGCCGACGCCCAGCATGAGCGCACTGACCACAGGCGACGCCGTCGCCGATTTCGAGCCCCATCGCCGCGTTCTGCAAGGGCTGGCCTACCGCATGCTGGGCTCATGGTCCGAGGCGGAGGACATGGTGCAGGAAGCCTGGCTGCGCTGGCGGGACGTAGACCGCGCGCAGGTCGACGCGCCGCGCGCCTATCTGTCGCGTACCGTGACCCGCCTGTGCCTGGACCACATCAAGTCCGCCCGCGCGCGCCGCGAGGAATACGTCGGCCCGTGGCTGCCCGAGCCGCTGCCCGACGCCGGCCTGTACGGCGGGCTGGGCGAGGGCGCGCTGGCCCACGATCTGTCGGTGGCGCTGATGCTGGCGCTGGAGCGGCTGTCGGCGCCCGAGCGCGCCGCCTTCCTGTTGCACGATGTCTTCGACCTGCCTTACTCGGAGGTCGCCCGGACGCTGGGGCGCAACGAGGCCGCCTGTCGGCAGCTGGCTTTGCGCGCGCGCGACCGCGTGCGCGAGGCGCGGCCGCGCTTCGCCGCCACCGAGCAGGACGGCCTGCGCATCGCCGAGGCCTTCCTGCAGGCGTCGCGCGAAGGCGACCTGGGCGCCTTGCGGCAGCTGCTGGCCGACGACGCGGTGCTGCATTCGGACGGCGGCGGCAAGAAGGCCGCCACGCTGCGGCCGGTCATGGGCGGCGACAAGGTGGCGCGCTTTTTCGCCGGCATCGCAGGCAAGCCGGGCGGCAAGCTGCTGGGCGCGGCCGTGGTGCGCCTGAACGGCATGCCCGCCGTGCTGGGCACCGAGGCTGACGGCCTGCCGCGCTCGATATCGCTGGATATCCAGGATGGCCGGATCGTGGCGGTCTACATGGTGCGCAACCCTGATAAGCTGCGCCATGTCGCGGCCCTGGCGCCGCGCCAGTCCGCCGAACCCGATGCGCCCCTATCCCCCTGAACGATACGACCTGAACCTGCCCGCGCTGGACCTGCCCGGGCTGCGTCTGCGCGCCATGCGCGAGGCCGATGCCGATGATTGGCACGACTACCTGCGCCTGGAGGAAGTGACGCGCCACACCAGCTGGCGGCTCGATGGCCCGGCCACGCTGTCGGCGCTGATCCGCGCCTATGCCGAGCCGGCGCGTTCCAACAGCATGCGGCTGGCGATCGCCGGGCCGGACGACAGGCTGGTCGGCACGATCGGCCTGAACGAAATCTCCATCCCGCACCGGCGCGCCGAGATCGCCTACGACCTGGCGCCGACGTACTGGGGCAGGGGCGTCGCCAGCGAGGCCTGCCGCAAGCTGGCCGAGTGGGCCCTGCGCGACCTGGGTTATGCCCGCATCCAGGCCACGGTGCTCGACACCAACCAGTCCTCGCTGCGGGTGCTGGAACGCTGCGGCTTCCAGCGCGAAGGGCTGTTGCACGCCTATCGCGAGGTCGCGGGCGCATCGCGCCACTTCTGGATCTACGCGCGCACCTGGCCGCCAGCGGGCGGCGCGGCTGATTGCGGTTGATCGCAGTGGCTTGCGGCCTGCGCCCTTGGCATCGCTGACGCATGCCGGCGGCGGGCCGGCAAGAGCGATGCGCCCGGACTTGCGCAAGGTAGACTGGCCCCTTCCATTTTTCCCGACCCTTCCGGAGCCACCGTGACTTCCGCCCTGATCGTGATCGACGTGCAACGCGCCCTGTTCGAGACTTCGCCGCCGCCGGCCGATGCCGCCGCCGTGCTCGAGCGCATCAATGCGCTGGCCGACCGCGCCCGCGCCGCCGGCGCGCCGGTCATCTATGTCCAGCACGAAACCCGCGAAGGGGCGATGGCCGCCGGCCAGCCTGGCGTGGACCTGGACCTGCGGCTCGCGCCGGCGACCGACGACAGGCGCGTGCGCAAGACCACGCCCGACTCGTTCCTGCGCACGACCCTGTCCGACGAACTGAAGGCGGCCGGCGTGTCGAGCCTGGTGATCTGCGGCTATGCCACCGAATTCTGCGTGGACACCACCGTGCGCCGCGCGGCCGGCCTGGGCCTGCCCGTGACGCTGGCGGCCGACGCCCACACCACCCACGACAAGCCGCACGCGTCCGGCGCCCGCATCCGCGAGCATCACAATGCCACGCTGCCGGCGATCAGCAGTTTCGGCGTGCGGATCCAGGCGCTGCCGGCCGCCGCCATCGATTTCGCGGCCGGGGGCGAGGCCTGATGGATCCCGAACTGCTGTCGCTGCTGGTCACGCGGACCATGCCCTTCGGCAAGTACCAGGGCAGGCTGATCGCCGACCTGCCGGGGCCGTACCTGGCCTGGTTCGCGCGCAAGGGCTTTCCGCCCGGCGAGCTGGGCCGGCTGCTGGCGCTGATGCACGAGCTGGATCACAACGGCCTGGCCGAGCTGCTGGCGCCGCTGCGCAAGGGCGGCGTCGGCAAGGTTGGCTTGGGCAAGTGAGCCTTGCCGGGCGGAGGGGCGGGCAGGGCCTGTTTGGCGCCGACACTGTCGCGCAAATGTCACGAAATGCGCGCAAACGGTGCTACAATCGGCAACGTCCAACTCAGGATAGGTCCAGCCAGGGCCAGTCCAGGATAGGTCCAGCCAGGGCCAGTCCGAGTCCAAGCCCCAAACCGGTCCCGACATCATGTTTTTCCCGCAGGCACGAACTACTACTTGGAACTTTCGCCCTATGTCGCGTTAAGTTTTTTCGTGCGTCGGGTTTCACCGTGGCAAGTCGGCGGTAAAGCTCATAGCAAGACAAATCCAGAAAACGCGGCATAGGCCGCGTTTTTCGTTTCCGCGTTTTCCGCATACCCCCTTTCGTTTTCAGAACCCAGGAAGCACTCCCGATGGTACAGATCACATTGCCCGATGGTTCGCAGCGCCAGTATCCGGGGCCGGTCACGGTCGCCGACGTCGCGCAGTCGATCGGCACGGGCCTGGCCAAGGCCGCCTTGGGCGGCCGCGTGGCGTTCGACGGCGCCGAGTCCAAGCTGGTCGACACCAGCTACCGCATCGAGTCCGACGCGAGCCTGGCCATCGTCACCGCCAAGGACGCCGACGGCCTGGACCTGATCCGCCATTCCACGGCGCACCTGCTGGCCTACGCGGTCAAGTCGCTGTTCCCGGACGCGCAGGTCACCATCGGCCCCGTGATCGACAACGGCTTCTACTACGACTTCTCGTACAAGCGCCCCTTCACGCCGGAAGACCTGGCCGCTATCGAGAAGAAGATGGCCGAGCTGTCCAAGAAGGACGAGATCGTGACGCGCGAGGAATGGTCGCGCGACGACGCCGTCGAGTTCTTCAAGGGCATCGGTGAAAAGTACAAGGCCGAGATCATCGCCTCGATCCCGTCCAACGAGACGCTGAGCCTGTACCGCGAGGGCGAGTTCATCGACCTGTGCCGCGGCCCGCACGTGCCGTCCACGGGCAAGCTCAAGGTCTTCAAGCTGATGAAGGTGGCCGGCGCCTACTGGCGCGGCGACAGCAAGAACGAGATGCTCCAGCGCATCTACGGCACGGCCTGGGCCACCAAGGACGAGCAGGACGCCTACCTGCACATGCTGGAAGAGGCCGAGCGCCGCGACCACCGCAAGATCGGCCGCGAACTCGACCTGTTCCACTTCCAGGACGAAGCCCCGGGCCTGATCTTCTGGCACCCCAAGGGCTGGTCGCTGTGGCAGCAGGTCGAGCAGTACATGCGCGGCGTCTACCGCGACAACGGCTACCAGGAAGTGAAGGCGCCGCAGATCCTCGACATCTCGCTGTGGAAGAAGACGGGCCACTGGGACAACTACCGTGAAAACATGTTCACGACGGAGTCCGAGAACCGCGTCTACGGCCTGAAGCCCATGAACTGCCCGGGACACGTGCAGATCTTCAACGCCGGCCTGCATTCGTACCGCGAGCTGCCGCTGCGCTATGGCGAGTTCGGCCAGTGCCACCGCAACGAGCCGTCCGGCTCGCTGCACGGCATGATGCGCGTGCGTGGTTTCACGCAGGACGACGGCCACATCTTCTGTACCGAGGAACAGCTCCAGGACGAGTGTGCCGACTTCACGGCCCTGCTGCAGAAGGTCTATCGCGACTTCGGCTTCACCGAGGTGCTGTACAAGGTCGCCACGCGCCCCGAGAAGCGCATCGGCTCGGACGAGGTCTGGGACACGGCCGAATCGGCGCTGATGGAAAGCCTGCGCCGCACCGGCTGCGAATTCGAGATCTCGCCGGGCGAGGGCGCCTTCTACGGCCCGAAGGTCGAGTACACGCTGAAGGACGCCATCGGCCGCCACTGGCAGTGCGGCACGATCCAGGTCGACTTCTCCATGCCCGTGCGCCTGGGCGCCGAGTACGTGGACCAGAACGACCAGCGCCGTCCGCCGGTCATGCTGCACCGCGCGATCCTGGGTTCGCTCGAGCGTTTCATCGGCATGCTGATCGAAAACCACGCCGGCGCGATGCCGCCCTGGCTGGCTCCGGTGCAGGCCGTGGTGTGCTGCATTTCCGAGCCTTCGGCTGATTATGCGGCTCAAATTGCGCAAAGCCTGAAAAAACAAGGCTTTAGGGTTGAATCGGATTTGCGCGGTGAAAAAATCACTCGTAAAATCCGGGAGCACAGCCTGCAAAAGGTGCCGTACATCCTCGTCGTCGGCGACAAGGAGAAGCAAAATGGCACCGTCGCCGTACGCGGCCTGGGCGGACTGGATCTCGGCGCAATCGCCTTCGACGACTTCGTCGCGCGCCTGTCCGAGGACGTTTCCACCCGCCGCGACGTTGTTCACCCCGACAGCAGTGCTGCTTAACATTTATAGGAACTTTCAACATCGCCACTGAAAAAGCCAATCGCATCAACGGTGAAATCCGCGTCCCCGAGGTGCGCCTGATAGGTCTGGACGGAGAACAGCTGGGCATCGTCAAGATCGCCGACGCCTTCCGTCTTTCCGAGCAAAGCGACGTGGATCTGGTGGAAATCGCGCCGAACGCCGAGCCGCCGGTCTGCCGTTTGATGGACTACGGTAAGTTCAAGTACCAAGAGCAGAAGCGTCAAGCCGAAGCTCGTTCGAAGCAGAAGGTCATCCAGGTCAAGGAAGTCAAATTCCGTCCGGCCACCGACGAGGGCGACTACCAGGTCAAGCTGCGCAACCTGCGCCGCTTCCTCGAGGAAGGCGACAAGGCCAAGGTGACGCTGCGGTTCCGTGGCCGTGAAATGGCTCACCAGGAACTGGGCATGCGGGTACTTGAGCGCGTGCGCGACGATCTGGTCGAACTGGCCCAGGTCGAAGCCATGCCGAAGCTCGAAGGCCGTCAGATGGTCATGGTGCTGGCGCCGAAGAAGAAGGCCGCCCCCGCGGGCAAGGCCGAATCGGCCGCCTGAGTCCCACAGAGCCTCCCTCCGGGGAGGCTCTGGCGTTTCGGGTCGGCGTTCCCGACCGGCGTTTCACGCCGGCCCGGAGCCGGCCGGGGCAGCCCCGAATGCAAGTCACGAACCCGCCGCGTCCGCCAGGAC
>NZ_JCBANG010000136.1:0-11946 GCF_059760905.1 Achromobacter sp. 1011811831 | reverse complement strand
TTGCGTCTCGGGGGCTCGGAGATGTGTAAAAAAGACGGCCGCCGTGCGGCAGGCGAGCGCCGACGTCGCACCCGCCGCCGCCATCGCGCTCGCCTTGCCCGAAACCGCCGTGCCGGCCGGCCGCCGCGTGCTGCATCTGGAAGCGGCGACGCCGCCCTGGCCCGCCGGCGCGCCGGCCCTGTCGCTGTCGCTGTCCGGCCCCTTCCGGCTGGCCCTGCAGGGTCCCAACGGCTGCGGCAAGAGCACGCTGCTGGCCATGCTGGCCGGCGAACTCGCCCCCCTCGGCGGGCGCTGCGAGGTCGGCGTGCCGACGGCCATCCTGGACCAGCGCGCCTCGACGCCGGGTGAAGCGGAGACGCTGCTGCAGGCGCTGGACCGGCTCGGCGCACGGTTGCCCCTGGGCGAATTGCGCAGCCGGCTTGCCCTGCTGGGCCTGGGCCCCGCCCTGGTGGACACGCCGATGGCCCTGCTCAGCGGCGGCGAGAGGATCAAGGCGGCGCTGGCCTGCGCGCTATGGCGGCGGGAGCCGGCGCAACTCCTGCTGCTGGACGAACCCACCAATCATCTGGACCTGGCATCGGTGCAGGCGCTGGAGGCGGCGCTGTCCGGCTATCCCGGCGCGCTGGCGGTGGCCTCGCACGACGCGGCCTTCCTGGCGGCGCTGCGGCCCACGCATCGGCTCTCGTGGGAAGACGGGAGATGGACGGGCACAACGGCGGCGCCGGCATGAGCCAACCGGGCGCCGCATCGCCCTGAAGCCGGGTAATCCCGAATGCCCTGACAGCAACGAATCGTTAATAATTCGATAACGTTTTGTCATTGATCCCTTCCCGTCCGCCGTACTCCATGCCTGCTTCCCGCCGGGACGCCATCGTTTCCTCCTCCCATCTCGCTTCTTCCTCCCCCGAGCTGTCCGAGGTGGAGTTCGGCCTGATCATCGCCTCGCACGCCTTCAACCGCTGGATGGTGCGTTGCATGGCCTGTGCCGGCCTGCCCGAGCTGACCTCGCTGGACATCCTGGTCCTGAACCACGTGTTCCATCGCGGCCGCGGCAAGAAGCTGGCCGACATCTGCTTCACGCTCAATGTCGAAGACACGCACCTGGTGAACTACTCGCTCAAGAAGCTGGAGCGGCTGGGCGTGGTGCGCGGCGTCAAGACCGGCAAGGAAGTGATCTATTCCACCACCGACGAAGGCGCCGCGGCGATCCGGCGCTATGCCGAGGTGCGCGAGCAATGCCTGGTCAAGCCCTACATCGATTCGCCCGCCGCGGACGAGGCCAGCCACCAGCTGGCCAACACCCTGCGCGCGCTTTCCGGCCTGTACGACCAGGCCGCGCGCGCCGCCACCTCGCTGTGAGATTCCACGTTGTCTAGCTCCACTGCCTCCCCTGCCGCCCCGCTGCTGTCCGTGCGCGGCGTATCGGTCGACTTCAATACCGACAATGGCGTGTTCCGCGCGGTCGAGAACCTGGACTTCGACGTGCGTCCCGGCAAGACGCTGGCCATCGTCGGCGAGTCCGGCTCGGGCAAGTCGGTCACGTCCATGGCCATCATGCGGCTGACCGACTACACCAGCGGCCGCATCGCCTCCGGCCAGATCCTGTTCCGCGACAGCGCCGGCCAGGAAATCGACCTGGCGCAGGCGTCCGAGGAGCGCATGCGCGCGATTCGCGGCAACGACATCGCCATGATCTTCCAGGAGCCGATGACCTCGCTGAACCCGGTGTTCACGGTCGGCGACCAGATCATCGAGGCCATCATGCTGCACCAGCAGCTCTCGCGCGGCGCCGCCCGCAAGGCCGCGCGCGCGCTGCTGGAAAAGGTGCGCCTGCCCGACGCCGAGGCGTTGCTGGACCGCTATCCGCACCAGCTGTCCGGCGGCATGCGCCAGCGCGTGATGATCGCCATGGCCCTGTCCTGCCAGCCGCGCCTGTTGATCGCCGACGAGCCGACCACCGCGCTGGACGTCACCATCCAGGCGCAGATCCTGAACACCGTGCGCGCCCTGCAGCGCGACCTGGGCACCGCCGTGATCTTCATCACCCACGACATGGGCGTGGTGGCCGAGATGGCCGACGACGTGGTGGTGATGCTGCGCGGCCAGAAGGTCGAACAGGGCACGGTGGAAGAGATCTTCCGCGCGCCCAAGCACCCCTATACCCGCGCCCTGCTGGCCGCCGTGCCGCGCCTGGGCAGCCTGACCGGCCGCGACCTGCCGCTGCGCACGCCACAGACCGTGCTGGAGGACGGCGAGCTGCGCGAAGTGGGCGAGACCCGCGACCAGGACACCGCCCGCTACGACGAGCCGGTGCTGCGCGTGGAAAAGCTGACCACGCGCTTTGACGTGGGCCACAACCTGTTCGGCCGCGTCACGCACCGCGTGCACGCCGTCGAGGAAGTCAGCTTCGACGTCTATCCGGGCGAGACGCTGGCGCTGGTGGGCGAATCGGGCAGCGGCAAGTCCACCATCGGCAAGACCCTGCAGCAGCTGATCGCGCCCACCGGCGGCGCGGTGCGCTACAACGGCCAGGACATCTTCTCGATGGACAGCGTCGGCCGCCAGCGGCTGCGCCAGGAGATCCAGTACATCTTCCAGGATCCCTACGCCTCGCTGGACCCGCGCAAGACCGTGGCCTTCAGCATCGCCGAGCCGATCCGCACGCACGGCCTGCTGTCGGACGAGGCCGCCATCGCGCGCCGCGTCGGCGAGCTGCTGAAACAGGTGGGCCTGAAGCCCGAGCACGCCGCCCGCTATCCGCATGAATTCTCGGGCGGCCAGCGCCAGCGCGTCTGCATCGCGCGCGCGCTGGCCAGCAACCCCAAGCTCATCATCGCCGACGAATCGGTGTCGGCGCTGGACGTGTCGATCCAGGCGCAGATCCTGAACCTGCTGATGGACCTGCAGAAGGACCGCGGCCTGTCCTACCTCTTCATCACTCACGACATGGCCGTGGTGGAGAAGGTCAGCCACCGCGTGGCGGTGCTGTACCTGGGCCAGATCGTGGAACTGGGCACGCGCCGCCAGATCTTCGAATCGCCGCAGCATGCCTACACCCGCAAGCTGCTGGCCGCCGTGCCGGTAGCCGAGCCGGGCCGCCACATCGACACCTCGCTGATCGAAGGCGAGATCCCCAGCCCGGTGCGCCGCGTCGGCGACGAGCCGGCCATCATTCCCCTGGCCGAGTTCGCGCCCGGCCACCTGGTCGCCCGCGCGGCCTGATTCCCTTACGTCAGCACATTCCCCGTCCCTGGAGGCGACCATGCATTTCCTCAGCAAGACCTTCTCCGCCACCGCGCTGGCCCTGGCCCTGGGCGCCGCCCTGCCCGCCGCGCACGCCGCCGGCACGCTCAACGTGGCCATCAACCAGGATCCGGGCAGCTGGGACCCGATCGACACCTTCGTGACCTTCTGGGGCTCGGTCGGCAGCAACCTGTACGACGGCCTGACCATGCGCGGCGCCGACCTGAAGCTGCAGCCCGGCCTGGCCACCAAGTGGGAATACCTGGACGACAACAAGCGCCTGCGCTTCACGCTGCGCCAGGGCGTCAAGTTCCATAACGGCGAGCCCTTCAACGCCGATGCCGTGAAGTTCACCTTCGACCGCCTGCTGGGCGCGGAAGGCGCCAAGGGTCCGCAGAAGTCCAACTACGACTCGATCGGCGAAGTAAAGGTCGTGGACGAGAACACCGTCGACTTCATCCTCAAGCAGCCGGACCCGGTGCTGCTGACCAAGCTGGCCGGCTACGGCGCCATGATCGTGCCGCCCAAGTACATCCAGGAAAAGGGCGAGGACAACTTCAACACCCACCCGGTCGGCACCGGCCCGTTCAAGTTCGAGAGCTACCAGCCCAAGGTCAACGTGACCCTGGCGCGCAACGACGAATACTGGGGCGGCAAGCCCAAGCTGGACAAGGTGGTCTACCGCTTCATCGGCGAGCCCGGCACCCAGGTCGCCGAGTTGCAGGCCGGCCGCGTCGACATCGCCACGCTGATCCCGCTGGGCCTGATCGAGACCGTGAAGAAGTCCGGCAATGCCGACGTCATCTCGACCGGCGGCCCGGTGGCCTTCGCCCTGCGCTACAACACCAAGACCGGCATTACCACCAACCGCGACGTGCGCCGCGCGCTGATCATGGCCGTGGACCGCGATGCCATCGTCAAGCAGCTGCTGCTGGGCCAGGCCAAGACCATCGCCAGCTTCCAGGGTCCGCAGTCGTTCGGCTACAACCCCGAGCAGAAGCCCCTGCCCTTCAACCCCGCCGAAGCCAAGAAGCTGCTGGCCGCCGCCGGCGTCAAGCCCGGCGCCACCGTGCAGATCGACGTGCGCGGCAGCGACTCGAACTTCCGCGAAGTGGCCCAGGCCGTGTCCGGCTACCTGCAGGCCGTGGGCGTGCGCGCCACCATCAAGCCGTATGAGACCGGCGTGCTGCTCAACGACATCATCCCCGGCGGCAAGACCGGCGAGATGTGGCAGAACCAGTGGGGCGGCTGGACCTACGACTACGACAACACGGCCTACCTGATGTACCACACGGGCCAGAAGTGGAACCCTTACGACAACGACCCCAAGCTCAACGCCATGCTGGAAGCGCAGCGCACCGTCTACGACGTGAAGAAGCGCGAAGCCATGCTGCAGGAAATCGCCGGCTACGTGGCCGACCAGGCCCTGGAACTGCCGCTGTACAGCCTGAACACCATCGTCGGCGTGAACAAGCGCGTCAAGAACCTGGAAGTGCCCGGCGACATCCGCTTCCGCTTCCTCGAAGCGGGCGTGGAGTAACCCCCGAAGCGCTGCGCGCCTCCCCCCGGGGGCCATGCCTGCGGACCGGCGGAGCCGGATCCGCGGCATCCCGATGGGGTGATACCCGTTGACAATGGCGTGTAGCGCCATGAATCACCGAACAGCAGTTCTCCAGCGCCTTGCGGCGCCAACTTGAAGCATCAACCCCACCGCCCCGGCGCAAGCCGGGGCGGCGCCTTATGACCGGATTTCTCATCAAACGCGTGCTGCAGGCGGTCTTCGTGATCGTGGCCGTCACGCTGCTCGTTTCCTATGCCGTGCGCCTGACCGGCGACCCCGCGCTGATGCTCAGCCAGGGCTCGGGCAGCGTCACCGAGCAGGACCTGGCCAACATCCGCCAGGCGCTGGGCCTGAACCGCCCGTTCCACGAACAGTACCTGTCCTACATGCAGGGCCTGCTGCACGGCGATTTCGGCCGCAGCTTCATGGGCGGCACCCCGGTCGCCAAGCTGATCGGCGACGCGCTGCCCGCCACGCTGATGCTGGCCTTCAGCTCGCTGATCGCCTCGATCCTGATCTCGCTGCCGCTGGGCATCCAGGCCGCCATCAAGCGCGGCAAGGCCACCGACCAGGCCATCCGCATCCTGTCGCTGGTGGGCCTGTCGTTCCCCAACTTCTGGCTGGCGCTGATGCTGGTGCTGCTGCTGTCCATCACCTTCCCGCTGCTGCCGCCCTCGGGCTGGAGCGGCCCGGCCAGCCTGGTGCTGCCGTCGCTGACCATGGCCATCATCCTCAGCGCCACCAACATCCGCCTGGTGCGCACCACCATGCTGGAAACGCTGTCGGCGCAGTACATCATGGTCGCCCGCAGCAAGGGCCTGAAGGAACGCGTGGTGCTGTACAAGCACGCGCTGCGCAACTGCGCCATTCCGCTCATCACCTACCTGGGCCTGCAGTTCGGCGGCCTGATCGGCGGCATCGTGGTCATCGAGATGGTGTTCAACTGGCCCGGCCTGGGCACGCTGGCGTTCGACGCCATCTCCGGCCGCGACTATCCGGTGCTGCAAGGCACGGTCACCGTGCTGGCCGCCGTCATCGTCCTGGTCAACCTGATCGTCGACATCGCCTACGGCATCGTCGATCCCCGTATCCGCACGCGCTGAACCCCATGCAGACCACTACCCCCACCACCGCCGCCCCCAAGGCCGCCAAGCCGCGCAGCCGCTACCGCTCGCTGGAGTTCGTGCTGGGCGCCTGCCTGACCGGCGTCATGATCGTCCTGGTGCTGGCCTCGGGCTGGCTTTTCCCCGACGGCGGCGAGTCCATGGACCTGGCCGCCCGCCTGACCGCGCCCTTCGCCAGCGCGGCCCATCCCTTCGGCACCGACCCGCTGGGCCGCGACGTGCTCGCCCGCGTCATCGTCGGCGGCAAGATCTCGCTGCTGGTCGGTTTCGTCTCGGTGCTGGGCGGCGCGCTGCTGGGCATCGTCATGGGCCTGATCTCCGGCTACTACCGGGGCTTCTGGGACATGATCGTGATGCGCTTCGCCGACGTGCAGCTGGCGCTGCCCTTCATCCTGGTGGCCATCACCTTCATCGCCATCCTGGGTGGCGGCCTGTTCAACGTGATCTTCTTCATGATCATCTCGCAATGGGTGCAGTACGCGCGGCTGGTCCGCGCCCAGGTGCTGGCGCTGCGCGAACGCGAGTTCGTGCTGGCCGCGCGCGCCTTCGGCGTGCGCGACCTGGCCATGATCCGCCACCACATCGTGCCCAACCTGCTGGGCCCGCTGGTCATCCTGATGACGCTGAACGTCGCCAACAATATCCTGCTGGAAAGCAGCCTGACCTTCCTGGGCCTGGGCGTGGATCCCATGATCCCCAGCTGGGGCGGTATGCTCGCCGACGGGCGCACCTACATGCAGACCGCATGGTGGGTCAGCGTCTTCCCCGGCCTGGCCATCATGCTGACGGTGCTCGGCCTGAACCTGCTGGGCGACTGGCTGCGCGACCGCCTTGACCCGACCGGCAAGGCCTGACCCCAAGGAACACACGCATGTCATTGCTGGACAAAACATTCGACCGCACGCTGGACGCCTGGACCCACGCCTACATGGCCCCGGCCTGGCGCGGCGCGCATATCGAGGGCTGGCTATTCGAGGACGCCCAGGCCCGCCGCGCCGCCGAGGCCCGCCTGGCCCAGGCTGGCGTGCAGGCGCGCTTTCGCAGCGCCTACAAGCCGCTGCTGCATTACTTCCTGGAAGAGGTCGAGCGCGACGGCCTGGTCGCCGCCGAGATCCGGTATCCCCTGCACGAACACGCCCAGGCCAAGCGCTTCACGCTGGAGGCCTATCCGCTGGTCGCCCTGCTGGACGGCGTGCGCGTGACCCTGCAGCCCGGCGCGTCTGACCTGCACTATGACGTCAGCCTGCGCTACGCCGACGGCCGCGAGCTCCAGTCGCGCGTGTTCGCGCCCAACCAGCTCGGCCACGCGCCGGACGGCGTGGCCGAACTCTCGCCCACCGGCTGGCTGCGGGTGCGCGACGCCGCCGGCGAGCCCCGCGTCGACGCCGCCCAGGCCACCGAGTATCAGCTGGCGTTCCGCGCCGCCATGGACGCGGTGCGTAACCATGCCTGGGGCGCTCACGAACCGTATTTCGAGCGTCTGGAGATCCGCGTCGACCTGCCGGGCATCGACTTCGCGCTGCCGGTCGACGAAGAAATCGTCAGCACCTTCGAGGCGCTGCACGAAGACCTGTATTTCTCGCTGCTGGAACACTTCCAACAGCATTCCGGCCGTCCGCCCGGCGACCGCGGCCTGCAGCCCGGCCAGATCATTCCCGACGTGCGCCGCCACGACGGCGCGGCGCGCGTGCATATCTCGGTCGAAGCCTTCACGCCCCTATCCCCGGTCACGCCCGCCGTGCCCGGCTTCCCGCTGGCGCAGGCGCGCGAGCCGCTGACGGCGGCCCAGATCGCCGGCAGCATGGCCGCGCTGGGCGGCGACACCTTCCAGGCCACCTCGCGCCAGGGCCGCCCGGTGCTGGGCACCTATCTGCGCGGCCCCGGCCCGGCGGTGTTCATTTCCGGCGCCCAGCACGCCAACGAAACCTCCGGCGTGGTCGGCGCGCTGCGCGCGGCGCAGGCGCTGGCCGCCAGCGGCAAGGGCCACTTCGCGCTGATCGCCGCCGAGAACCCCGACGGCTACGCGCTGTTCGCGCGCCTGCGCGAGCAGCATCCGCGCCACATGCTCCACGCCTCGCGCTACAGCGCGCTGGGCGACGATATCGCCTATCGCGAACGCGCGCCGTTCTTCGAGCGCGACGGCCGCCACCAGGCGCACGCCATCAGCGGAGCCCAGCTGCACATCAACCTGCACGGCTATCCCGCGCATGAATGGACGCGCCCCATGTCGGGCTACCTGCCGCGCCATTTCGAGCTCTGGACCATTCCGAAGGGCTTTTTCCTGGTGCTGCGCCACCACCCCGGCTGGGGCGAGCGCGCGCGCCGGCTGATCGAGGGCGTCACGGCCCGGCTGGCCCGCAACGTGCCCGGACTGGTCGAGTTCAATGCGCGGCAGATGGAGCTGTTCCGCGCGCATGCGCTCGAAACCGGATTCGCGGTCATGAACGGCATCCCGGTGCAGGTCACGGAAACGGACCGCGAGGAATTGCCCATGGCGCTCATCTCGGAGTTTCCGGATGAAACCGTCTACGGCGACCGCTACGTTTTCGCGCATACTGTCCAGATGGAAACCGTGCTGGCGGCAACCGACATCTATCGTTCAGGGCTTTAGCGACACGCGACACGGCGCCGACCGGCCGGCGCCCGATACACAGAATCAATAAGAAAATGAACATCCGAGAACGCAACCACGGCGACGATCTGGCCCTGGTGGACATCTGGCTCAGATCCGTCCGCGCCACCCACGCCTTCCTGACCGAAAAGGACATCCAGGCGCTGTACCCGCAGGTGCTCAACGTGCGCCTGCCCGCCGTGCGCGTCTGGGTCTGTGAGGACGAAGCCGGCGACATCGCCGGCTTCATCGGCCTGAAGGACAACAAGGTGGACATGCTGTTCGTGGATGCCAGCAAGCGCGGCAAGGGCGCCGGCCGGCGCCTGCTGAATTTCGCGCTCTCGCTGCACGGTTCGCTGCAGGTGGACGTGAACGAGCAGAATCCGCAAGCCATCGGCTTCTACCGGCACTACGGTTTCGTCGACGTCGGCCGTTCGGAACACGACGAGGCCGGCCAGCCCTTCCCCATCATTCACATGAAGCTGGCGGGCTGAGACCCGCCGGCGGTCTTGCGCCAAGACGCGTCGCG
Source organism: Achromobacter sp. 1011811831 (assembly GCF_059760905.1). NCBI lineage: Bacteria > Pseudomonadati > Pseudomonadota > Betaproteobacteria > Burkholderiales > Alcaligenaceae > Achromobacter > Achromobacter sp. 1011811831. The sequence goes on along the minus strand of NZ_JCBANG010000136.1, from coordinate 2,878 downwards.
CCCTCGCGGCCCGATGGGGCTGCGCTGCCCCGCGGATGCGCCCGCAGGCCTTTGCGGGACCGCACGCTAGGCCTCGGGATGACGCGCCTTCCAGGCCTTCAGCTCGTCGCGGTAACGGTCCATCGCCTCGTTGTAGAGGTCGTACACACAGGGTATGCAGCCGCTGTTGCAGCATTCCTCGGGCGCGGGCGCCTCGGGAGGAACGGGCGGCGGGTCCTGATCGATCGGGGAAACGGCGCGAGTGTTCATAGAGGAATGTTAGCGCTCCGGCGCCGCGCTGCCTGGCATGCCGCCCGGGTCCGCGCCGGTTGCGACAGACTCGCCCCCCTGCCATTGCGCCCGACCCAGCTCATAGCGCAGCTTGGGTTCACCCGTGGCGGAAGGCGCCTGGCCCGCGCAGCGCAGGCCGGCCTTCTCCAGCACGCGGCGCGAGGCGCCGTTCGACGCAAGCACCGTCGCCGTCATGCTCGGCAGTTCCAGCAAGCCGAATCCCATGGCCACGAGCGCGCGGGCGATCTCCGCGGCGTAACCCAGGCCCCAGGCCGAAGGCACGAAGGCGTAGGCGATCTCCGCCGCGAACGCTCCATCACAGGCCCCGGCCTCGGACGCGACCCGCTTGAGTCCGGCACGGCCGATCAGCGCGCCGCTGCCGCGTTCATTCAGCACATACATGCCGAAACCATGCCGCGACCAGTGCTCGGTGTTCTGCAGCAGGTAACGCTGGCTGGCCGCCGTGTCGCGCGTGCCGCCCATGGTGGCCATCAGCGCCGCGTCGGCGTGCATGGCGGCCACGAAAGGACCGTGCGTCTCGGCCATGCGGGTGGCGCGCAGGCGTTCGGTGACGAAGGTGTCGGGCAACCCCGTCCGCGTTGCGCCCTCAACCATGTCCTGCGTCTTCATGACCACCTCAGCCCCAGCATGCTCCAGCGCACGTCGCCGCGATCCAGCATGTCCCCGCGCGTGCCCAGATGATGGCTGGATAGTCCGTGGCGCGCGGCGAGCGCGATGGTTTCGGCGGCCGACACGTCGAACATGCGGCGGCCCGACGGCACCGGGCCGTGGCGCAGCGTCATCAGGATCTGGCCACCCGGCGCCAGCAGCGCGGCCAGGCTGGCCATGCCGGCGGCGCGCTCGTCCGCGTCCAGATGCATCCAGACCGCCGTCAGCATGATCAGGTCATAACGTTCGCCGCGCGCCCGCAGGCCGTCCAGGCCGGGCAAGGCGTCATCGCTCCACGCCAGTCCCGGCACGTCATGGCGGCGCCGGCCTTCGGCGCGCAGCTCGGCGGTGGGTTCAACCGCGATCACCTGGTGGCCCATGCGCGCCAGCGCCGCGGCGTCCCGCCCCGAGCCGGCGCCAATGTCCGCGATGCGGGCCGGCACTGGCGGGATCAGGTGGGCCACTTCGGCGTGCACGTCGGCAAAGCTGATGCTCTCGTAGCGCTCGGCCAGGGCTATGGCGTGCTCGCCATAGCCCTGGGTGCCCGACACCCGGCTCATTGCCGGCTGGGCTGGCTCGGCGGCCGCGCCGGCGCGGCCAGCGGCGGCCACGAGGCCTTGACCGCGTCGTAGATGCGCTTGCCCACTCGGCCGTCCTGCGGCAGGTTGCGGCGCTCCTGCTCGGCGCGCACGGCCTCGCGGGTCTTGGCGCCGGGGATGCCATCGGGCACGCCGACGTCATGGCCGAAGTCGTACAGCATGTCCTGCAGTTCCTTGACCTGCGCGCGCGACAGGCCGGGATCATCGGTCGGCCACGGTGTGGCCAGGCCCGGGCGATCCTGCAGGCGGTTGAGCAGCAGCGCCACGGCCAGCGCGTAGCGGCGCGACTGGTTGTAGTGCAGGATGGCGTCGAAATTGACCGTGGCCAGGAACACCGGACCGCGCGCGCCGGTCGGCGCGAACAGGTAGGCCTGCTCGCCTTCGCCCGAGGACAGCTTGAGCGCGGCGCCGTTGCCCTGCTTCACGCCAGCCTGGGCCCATTGCGCGATCGTGCGGCGTTCCTTCGAGCCCACGTACTCGGCGTCCGGCTCCGGCGGGATGGTGGCGGACAGGTCGGCGGGCAGGCGCACCTCCACCACGGCCGGCAGCCCCATCGTCCACTTGGCGCGGCGCTTGCGCAGGTGGTTGGCGGTGGACGCCAGCGCGTCCGGCAGCGAGTTGTACAGGTCGATGCGGCCATCGCCGTCGCCATCAGCGGCCAGCTCATAGAACGAAGTCGGGATGAACTGCGTCATGCCGAAGGCGCCGCTCCAGGAGCCGACGAAGTTGTCGGCGGGCGCCACGCCGTCGCGCAGCAGGCGCACCGAGGCGTAGGCATTCTTTTCCCACAGCGGCTTGTTCTCGGTGCAGGCGCGCGTGAGCCAGGCGTTCAGCACATTGGTCTTGCCGATCTGGCGGCCGTAGTTGGTCTCGATGCCGAAGATGGCGACCAGCGTGGCCGGATCGACCTGGTACTGCTGGGCGATGGTGTTCAGCTGCGAGCCGACCTTCTTCATCATCATCTTGCCGTCGGCCACGCGTTCGTCGTCGACCGTCTTGGCGATGTAGTCCCACCAGCTCTCGCGGCCTTCCGGCTGGCCCTTGGCCGAGGACACCGTGGTCGGCAGCAGCTTGGCGCCGGCGGTGTACTTGTCCCAGTCGGCGAGCGTCAGGCCGTTGGCCGTGGCGCCCTTGCGCAGCTTGTCCAGGCAGGCCTTGGTGTCTTCCGCCGTCGGCATGATGACGACCGGATCGGCGGTGGCGGCGGGGGCGGCGGGGGGGGGGGGGGGCCGGGGGGGGGGGGGGGGGGGGGGGGGGGGGGGGGGGGGGGGGGGGGGGGGGGGGGGGGGGGCGCGCGGTGCGGCGGGGGGGGCCCGGCGCGGGGGGGGGGGGGGGGCGCG
>NZ_JCBANG010000135.1:0-12371 GCF_059760905.1 Achromobacter sp. 1011811831 | reverse complement strand
GCCTTGAGCGGCCGCGCCGGCGATGCCGCTTACTGGCTGGCGTACTTCTTGCCGGCCGCGTCGTAGTGGTAGGTGACGGTGTCGGCCGCGCCGAGCTGGCGGGTCTTGCCCGGGCCGGTGATGGTGGTGCCGCTGACCTTGACGCTGATGCGGGGCATGTCGCTGCCGCCGTGCGCGGCGAAGCTCAGTTCGCCCTGGCTGCTGACGCAGGGCATGACGTCGCCGTCGGCGCAGGCCGCGCTGTTGTCGCTGCCGGTGTTGACGCTGCCCACGTAGGTCCAGACCTTGTCCTTGAGCTCGTCACGCGGTCCGGGGTTGAAGACGAACAGCGCGTAGCCGGTGAAGCTGGTGCCGTTGTCGAAGCCGTCGGTGGGCACGGCCAGCACCAGCTTGCCGGCGGGCGTGCGGTATTCGACGGGCTTGCGCTTGGGGTCGACGAACTCGGGCTTTTCGTAGGCGCCGAAGTTGCCGATGGTGTTGGTCATGCCGCGAAACTGCCAGGGCTTGTCGGGCGTGGAGCCGGTCAGCGTGTATGTGGCTTCGGCCAGGTTGACCTGGATGTCGGGGCCGGCGTCGTCCTCGCCGGGCTTGCCGTAGCGCTCGCGGGTGTCCCAGGTGAAACCGGTGAAGTAGCGCGTGCCGTTCAGCTCGAAGGCGTGGCCGTACCAATAGGTGGCGACGCTGCCGTTGGCGACTTCATACGAATCCTTGCCCTGGCCGTCGACCTGGTAGATCGTGTGCATCACGGTGCGCACGTCGGGCGGCGTGACGGCGGCGGCCTGCTGCTTGGCCCCGCTGGCGGGTTCCAGCGCCTGCGCGGCCGGACTGAAGGCGGCGGCCAGGGCCGACGCGGCCAGGCCCGCCATCGTCGTGCGCAGCAGGGCGGCGCGGGGGGTGAGGCGGGCTTTCCGTATGGTTTTCATGGATGGAAGATCTGCTCTTGGGCCTGCGTTGAGAGGCACGCGGCGGGCGGGTTCATGACGCCGGTGTCGGCTCCGCCACGGCATGCCGTGATATGCGACGCCATCTTAATGAGCCGTCGCGCTTCGCGTCGGACAACCATTTGCCAATTGTGTCCGTCTGCAATGGGGACAGCGGCCAGTTATAGCGCGTTGGCGCGCCGGCGTCCTGGCGGCGGCGGTCGGGTCCGGCACGGGACAAGCGGGAGAGCCCGGTCACGGCGCCGCCGTAGAATGGCGGCTTCACACTCGAAGCCGGTCGCGGGGATGTGGCGTGTGCAGCTTGTCTTGTCTGGTTTTTTCGCGATGGTTGAGTGATTCGCGCAGCGCCTTGTCCGGCGGCATGATGCCGCTACGGCATGCGAGCCACCTCGGAGGATCCGCTGGACATGCCTACTCGATTCCCCGCAAGCCTGGACGCCCTGCGCCAGTCGCTCGCCGAGACCGAGCTGCCCGAGACCGTCGTCGCCCACCTGGTCGCGCAAGCGCGTCCGGCGCTGGTGCTGGCCACCTCCGCCGCCGACGAGGACGCGATTCCCCTGGGAGCGACCAAGATCGGCGGCAGCCCTGATCTGCCGCCGGGCATGGCCTGGCCGACGCGGCCTGCCTATCCCGATGCGGCGCAGCGCGCGCAGGGGCATCGCCAGAATGCGGACCGCACGCTGGCGGATTCGAAGAAGAAGGGTTCGTGGATGACGCCCGCCCAGGGCAAGCTGTTCAGCGAGGAATACCGGCGGCGCGCGGACGCGGTGGAAATGGAGTTCCCGCTGTCCTTCCTGGGCCAGTTCAATCTGGCCGAGCTGTCGACGCATGCGGGTTTCGACGCCGCGCTGCCGAACGAAGGCCGGCTGCTGGTGTTCTACGACTTCCTGGAACAGGCCGAGAGTTTCTCGCCCGCCGCCTCGGTGGGTTGGCGCGTGTTGTGGGACGCCACGCCGGCGGCCGCGCTGGTGCGCGCGCCGGTGCCGGAAGCGCTGTCGTCGATCTCCGATGAGGAATGGACCTGCGTGTTCCGCGCGGCGCCGGCCTCGGCCCAGACCGTCTACACGCCGATCCAGACCGACGACGCGTCCTGGGACGCCTTCGATCTGGACGACGAAGAAAGCTGCGACGCCTACGAAGACTGGCTGGAACAGTTCGGCACGCCGGACAGTGAAGACCGCGACAACCACCAGCTGGGCGGCTTTCCGCAGACGATACAGAGCGGCATGCAGGAAACCTGCCAGCTGGTCGCGAACGGCCTGTACTGCGGCACCAGCGAGGTCTGGCAGACCGAGCAGGCGCGCAAGTTGATGGCGTCCGCGCATGAGTGGCGGCTGCTGCTGCAGATCGGCGCGGATCCGAATGCAGGCATTCCGCAGCCGGGCGCCTACTATGTGACGATGCGTGAAGAGGATATCGCCGCGCGCCGGTTTGATCGGGCGCGGTTGACGTATCAGTGCGATTGACGCGTTTCAGTGATCGGCGGGTTTTCAGCGTCTGCTGAAAATCTGCCATCTGATGAAAAGTCCTTGAGAGGGTTTCCGCGCAACGCCTTTGCGCGCGCAGAGCGCTCGCTTTGCAATGCCTAGCCGGGCGAAGGATCCTCCCTTCTGATGGCACACACGCCATTTCGGCCTGTTTCATGCAGCAACGGCAACAGGCCCTCGCGGCTTGAATCGCTAGTCCTTGATCTTGTGCATCCCATGTCGGCGCAGTCCCTGATGATGCCGATATCGCGAGCGATGGCCCTGTTTATCCGTCTGGCATTGCAAACATGACGCCTGAGGCGAGCCTGGCCAGAATCCTTGCCTGGCTGGACGCGTTTCCACGTGTCAGCTGGTCCCGTAGCCGGGAAAGTCCCAGTGATTTTCAGACAGTGCGCTATATGTCGCTGGTTGATATCTATACGTTATTTACGTATATTTGATACGTGCATGCCATGAAGGCCTTGTTCATCGAGTTGCCCGCGTTTCTGCGTCATCGGTCCCGTTACCTCGACGATGATGGTTTTCGCGGCTTGCAGGACACCATGATGCTGCGGCCCGATGCCGGTGACCTGATCGAAGGCACTGGCGGGCTGCGCAAGCTGCGCTACGGCGATGCGCGCCGAGGCAAGGGCAAGCGCGGCGGCTTGCGGGTGATCTACTACTGGTGGGACGGCGGTTTGCAATTCTGGCTGTTCACGCTGTACGACAAAGACGAGGCCGCCGATCTGAGCGCGGCCGACAGGCATGCGCTCAGGCGCATGCTGCATGCCGAACTGGAGGCCAGACGATGAAGAAGCGCAACCTGTACTCGGAGATCGCCGAAGGCTTCGACGCGATGTCGAACGCGCGTGCGGGCAAGCACACGCTGCGCACGCACGAGGTGGAGCTCAAGCCCGCGCCGGACGTGACCGCCGAGGAATTGCTCGCCTTGCGCGAGCGCCTGCATCTGTCGCGGCAGGTGTTCGCCCGTTATCTGCGCACCAATCCCCGCACGCTAGAAAACTGGGAACAGGGCCGCGCCAAGCCGAATGCCCAGGCCGCGCTGCTGATCCGCCTGGTCGAAAAATTCCCCGACACGGTCGAGCGGCTGGCGGCGGTGTGACCCGTCGTTGATCGCCTGGTTTTCCCCGGCCTGAACACGCGCGGTTCAACGGCCAAGGCCAGCCCGCGAGCCTGCGGGCGTCGGCAAATTCCCCCATTTTTTTCCCACGGGCTCGCGGTCACTCCGCCATCCGCCCACTTCACACACCCTAATGCCAACTATTAGATTTGCTTAAACAAGCCGATATTTTTGACCCTGCAGGTCGGCATTCTTAGCATTTCTCATAGGAGACACCATGGGCGCGCTGAAAAACGATTCCGGACTCGATATCCGCATGCTGCGTATTTTCGCGGCGGTGGCCAGCGCCGACAGCCTGTCAGCGGCGGCCGAGGCGCTGGGCGTGACGCAGTCGGCGGTGTCGCAGACGATTTCGCAGATCGAGGCCACGCTGGGCATGCGCGTGCTGGACCGTTCGCGTCGGCCGTACCGGCTGACGCCGGCGGGCGTGACGCTGCAGCGGCAGTCGCGGCAGATCGTCGATGACGTGGACCGGCTGATCGCGCAGGTGCGCGAGGCCGACCTGATGAACCGGCCGGCGATCCGCATCGGCATGATCGATTCCTTCGCGGCCACGACCGGGCCGGCCATCGTCAAGCGGCTGACGCAGAGCGCGAGCCAGGTGCTGGTGTGGTCGGGGCTGGCTTACGGCCATGCGCAGGCGCTGCTGAACCGGCAGGTGGACATCATCGTCACCACGGACGCGCTGGAGGATGTGGATGGATTGGCGCGCCGCGCGATCCTGTACGAGCCCTTCGTGCTGGTGGCGCCGACGGCGCGCGCGGACGAATTCGCGCGCATGGATCTGCGGCAACTGGCGCAGGCGGCGCCGTTCATCCGCTTTAGCCGCCGCTCGCATTTCGGCGCCATGATCGAGCGCCATATGCGCCGCGCCAACGTGACCGCGCCGCCGTTCCTGGAGATCGATACCAGCGACGTGGTGATGGCGATGATCGCGGCCAACCTGGGTTGGGCGCTGACCACGCCGCTGTGCCTGCTGCAGGGGCGTTCGTGGCTGGACCAGGTGGCGGTGCTGCCGCTGCCGGGGCCGGGCCTGGCGCGCACGCTGCACCAGGTGTCGCGCCAGGGCGAGTTCGAGGAGATGGCGGACGCGTTCTGGCAGTACAGCCGAACCGCGCTGGAAACGGAGATTTTTCCGCAAATCAACGCGCGGCTGCCGTGGCTGGGACGGCAGATGCGCTTGTGTTGAAAGGCAGTGCCCATCCCTGAAGCGCCGCGTGCCGCCCATCTGGGCGGCCCCTCTCAAAGGGGCATCGCCGCAGCCCGGCAAAGCCGGCTCCGCGCGATTCCGAGGACGCGTATCGCGGTGGGTGAAATCGGCAAATCAAGGCGGTCCCCGCGTCGCGCGCCCGAGGTGCGCACGCTGCCCCCGCGGGACCGTCGTCAGCCTTGGGGCGGCCAGACCATAACAACGCAAAGGGAGAAGGACATGCAGGAGACAAGACGGAGATTCATCCAGGGCGCGGCGCTGGGGGCGGCGGCGCTGTCCTTGCCGCTGGCCGGCCGCGCCTGGGCCGCGGGCGCGCAGGCGGTGCGCTACGGCGGCTCGGCGTGGCTGGGCCATTACCCGGCCTGGCTGGCCATCCAGGCCGGCTATTTCAAGGCCGAGGGGCTGGACGTGGGCTGGGAATCGTTCGGCACCACGTCGGCGCGCGTCAGCGCCCTGCTGTCGGGCAACATCGACATGGCGGTCACGGCCGCGCCGGCGGCGCTGGCGGTGATGGCGCGCGGGTCGAAGCACTTCGCCATCATCGGCGTGCCGGAGAATTTCGGCCGCGTGGAAGGGCTGATCGTGCGCGATGGCGTCAAGACCTTGGCTGATTTGAAGGGCAAGAAGGTCGGCGTGACCTTCGCGTCCAGCGCGCATCTGCTGGTGCTGAACCTGCTGGATCAGGCCGGGTTGAAGGCGGACAAGGACGTGACCGTGCTGAACGTGCCCGCGCCGGAAATGCCGGCCGCGTTCCAGTCCGGCCAGATCGACGCGGCGGCGGCCTGGACGCCGCAGTTCAACGCCACCAGCGCCATGCCGGGCGCGCGCGTGCTGGCGGATGACACGCAGTTCTCGCTCTACCGCGACTACGGCGTGACGCCGGGGCCGGACGTGCTGGTGGCGCGCCGCGCCTTCCTGGAGAAAAACCCGGACGCGGTGAAGCGTTTCCTGAAGGCGTATTTCCGCGCCAATGAGCAGCTGCGCGCGCAGCCGGACAGCGCCGTGGCCGCGCTGGTGGAGCTGACCAAGCTGGCGCCGGCGGATCAGCTGGCGATGGTGAAGGGCGCCGACTGGTACGGCGCGGCGGACCAGCGCGGTTTGCTGGATCCGGGCGGCAAGTACATCGACGGCCTGCAGAAGCTGGCCGAGATGATGGTGCGCTACGGCCAGATCGACAAGGCGCCGTCGGTGCGCGAGTGGATCGACCCGGCCTATCTGTAGGACGCGCGGCGCCGGCCTGGCGCCGCGTTGTTCGCGCATTTGAACCTTCAACGCCTGGAATGAATTGAATGATGAACGCCCCGACTCGCCAGCGGCGTCCGGACCTGATGCTGATCAGCAGCGTGTCCGTGATCGCGCTGCTGCTGTTCTGGGAGGCCGCGTGCCGCCTGCAATGGGTGGACCCGCTGTTCCTGCCTCCGCCCTCTTCCGTCTACGCCCGCATGGCGGGCATGTGGGAACAGGGTTCCCTGATGTCCCACATCCTGGCGTCCGCGCGCCGCGTGATGGTGGGTTTCGCCGCCGCCACCGCGCTGGCGATCCCGCTGGGCATTTTCCTGGGCACGTCGCGGCGCGCCCGCGCGGCCTTCGATCCGATCCTGTCCTTCCTGCGGCCGCTGCCGTCGATGAGCTGGATTCCGCTGTCGCTGCTGTGGTTCGGCATCACCGAGACGCAGAAGTACAGCATCGTCTTCATGGGTACCTTCGCGCCCGCGCTGCTGTATGTGATCGAGGCCACGCGCAACATCGATCCGCTGCTGATCCGCGCCGCGCGCAACCTGGGCGCGAGCGGGCCGCAGGTGATGCGCATGGTGATCCTGCCGGCCAGCCTGCCGCAGATATTCAGCGGCTTCAAGGTGATCCTGGGGCTGTCCTGGACCTGCGTGATCTCCGCCGAGCTGGTGGCGGCGAAGGAAGGGCTGGGCTTCCTGATCATGAACGGCAAGGAGTTCTTCCAGACCGACACGGTGGTGCTGGGCATGGCGCTCATCAGCGTCACGGTGCTGATCACCGACGTGGTGTTCCGCGTCATCGAAAACAGGGTGCTGGCATGGTCGCGGTGAATACGATGGCAAACGACACGATGATCTCGCTCGAAGGCATCTCCAAGTCCTTCGGTTCCTTCCATGCGCTGCAAGGCGTGGACCTGGAGGTCAAGCGCGGCGAGTTCCTGGTGGTGCTGGGCGCCTCGGGCTGCGGCAAGTCCACGCTGCTGAACCTGATCACCGGCTTCGAGCAGCCCAGCGCCGGCCGCATCGTGGTCAATGGCCGCGAGGTGCGCGACGTGGATCCGCATTGCGGCATGGTGTTCCAGCAGTACGCGCTGTTTCCCTGGCTGACGGTGGCCGAGAACGTGGCCTTCGGCCTGAAGCTCAAGGGCGTGCCGGCCGCCGAGCGCCGCGCCACCGCGCAGCAGTTCATCGAGATGGTGGGCCTGAAGGGCTTCGAGGACGCCTATCCCAAGGCACTGTCCGGCGGCATGCGCCAGCGCGTGTCCATCGCGCGGGTGCTGGCCAACGATCCCGACGTGATCCTGCTGGACGAGCCCTTCGCGGCGCTGGACGCGATGACGCGCCAGGTGCTGCAGGAAGAGCTGACGCGCATCTACGAGCGCAGCGGCAAGACCATCATCTTCATCACGCACTCCATCGACGAGGCGCTGCTGTTGTCCAATCGCATGGTCATCATGAGTGCGCGGCCCGGCCGCGTGGCTTGCGATATTCCCAACGACCTGCCCTTTCCGCGCAATGCCGATGTGCAGCTGTCGCCGCGCTACATCGAGCTGAAGTCGCAGATCTGGGGCATCGTGCAGAACGAAGTCATGCGCAGCCTGCAGGCGCGCGCCGATCAATGAGGCGCGCGGCGGCGCCGGCGAACGATATTCCAACCGCAACACTGAACCCATCATCATGTCTCACCCCTCAGGGCAATCGCGGACTTTTCCCCACTACCAAAGCGGCTCGGGCTGGAACGCCATGCTGCCGGCGCGCGCGCCGCGCGTGGCCGCGCCGCCGCAATCGCGCTTCAAGCATGTGGTCATCGGCGCCGGCTACACCGGCCTGGCGGCCGCGCGCCGGCTGGCTGAATTGCAGCCGCAGGAACCCATCCTGGTGCTGGACGCCAGCAGCGCCGGCGAAGGCTCGGCCGGGCGTAACTCGGGCTTCCTGATCAACCTGCCGCACAACACGCGCATGAGCGGGCACCATAGTCCGCTGCAGGTCGCGCGCAAGCAGATCGCCATGTACCAGGCCGGGCTGGACTGGCTGGCGCAGCTGTCGCAGCAGGGCGGCTTCGATTGCGGCTGGGACCTGGCCGGCAAGTACCATGCCGCCGCCACCGAGGGGGGCAGCCGGAACCTGCGCGCGTCGCTGGCTCAGTATCGGGATTGGGGCGTGGCGTACACCGAGCTGGACCGCGACGCGATGCGCGAGCAGCTGGGCACGGACTACTATCAGTTCGGCTATCACTCGATGAACAACGTCTTCGTGCAGCCCGCCGCGCTGATTCGCGGATTGGCCGACACGCTGCCGGACAACGTCTGGCTGATGGAGAACAATCCAGTCGAATCGGTGGGTGGCGGCGGTCCCTACATCGTGCGCACGCGCAACGGCCAGTTCAGCGCCGACAACGTGATCCTGGCCAACAACGCCTTCGCGCGCCGGCTGGGTTTCCTGCGCAGCCGGCTGGTCACCATCTACACCTACGCGGGCGTGACGCCGGTGTTGGACGCGGCGCAGCAGGCGCTGCTGGGCCAGCGCGACCAGTGGGGCGTCATCCCCGCCAACCGCCTGGGCACCACGCTGCGCCGCATCCGTGGCGGCAGGTTCATGGTGCGCAGCGCCTATTCCTACGAGGCCGAGCAGCCGCTGGAACGCATGGCCGGACAGCTGCGCGCGTCGTTCCAGCGCCGCTATCCGCAGCTGGCCGGGCATGATTTCGAGTACGTGTGGAGCGGTTCCACAGCCCTGACCGGCAACGGCGCCTCCTTCGTCGGCGAGGTCCGGCCCGGGCTGTACGCCGCCGTTGGCTGCAACGGCGCGGGCGTCATCAAGGGCACGATCCACGGCCGCCTGCTGGCCGAGCGCATCGCCGGCCAGCGCAGCGCCATGCTGGATGATCTGGAAGCCCTGGAGAAACCGAACTGGCTGCCGCCCGATCCGCTGCGGCGCATCGGGGTGCTGACGGCGATTGCGTGTCAGGTGAGGAAGGCGGGGTTGGAGAAGTAGGGGTGTAACGGGGTCAATCAGGCGATACCTGGCCAGCCCGACCCGGCGTTCATGCCGGAACCAGCGTGCGCAGCTTGCGCAGCTCCGGGAACCACCACATCCACAACCCGGCCACCGCCACGGTGCCCAGTCCGCCGATCACCACGGCCGGCACCGCGCCGACCAGCGCGGCCATCACGCCGGACTCGAATTCGCCGAGCTGGTTGGACGCGCTGATGAACAGCGTGTTCACGGCGCTGACGCGGCCCAGCATGTGGTCGGGCGTGTTCAGCTGCACCAGCGACGAGCGCAGCACCACGCTGACGGCGTCGGCCGCGCCCAGCACCACCAGCGCGGCGATCGACAGCGGGATGGAGGTGGACAGCCCGAACACGGTGGTGGCCAGTCCGAACACCATCAGCGCGCTGAACAGCAGGCGGCCGACCTGGTTGCCCAGGCTCAGCCGCGCCAGGGTCAGCGACATCAGCATGGCGCCGCAGGCGGGCGCGGCGCGCAGCGCGCCCAGCGCCCAGGGGCCGGCCTGCAGGATGTCCTTGGCGTAGATGGGCAGCAGCGCGACGGCGCCGCCCAGCAGCACGGCGAACAGGTCCAGCGACAGCGTGCCCAGCAGCAGCCGGCGCTGGAAGATGAAGGTGATGCCGGCGAACAGCGTGTGCCAGGTGGTCGGCTCGCGGCGCGGCAGCGCCCGTTCGATCTTCATGCTGGCGACGGCGGCGAAGCCGGTCAGGTACAAGGCTGCGGCCACGCAATAGATCCAGCCCGCGCCCAGGCCGTAGCCCACGCCGCCCAGCGCCGGCCCGGCGATCTGGGCGATCTGCCCGCCCGACGAGGACAGGGCGGTGGCGCGCGGCAGCCATTCGCGCGGCACCACGGCGGGGATCAGCGTGGACAGCGTGGGCGCCTCGAAGGCGCGCGCCGAGCTCATGATGATGAGCGTGGCGTAGATCAGCGGCTTGCCGCCCAGACCGTGCAGCGCGGCCACCGCCAGCATCAGCGTGGCCAGCACTTCCACCGCCATGCAGATGGCCACGACCTTGCGGCGGTCGTATCGGTCGGCCACGTGGCCCACCACCAGCGTCAGCGCCGCCATCGGCAGGAACTGCGCCAGCCCGATCAGGCCCAGGTCCAGGGCGCTGCCGGACAGTTCGTAGATCTGCCAGCCCACGGCGACCGAGACGATCTGGAAGGCCAGCGACGCGCTCACGCGCGCGAAGAGGAAATGCAGGAAGGCGGGGCGTCCTAACGGACTGGGACCGGAGGTGTCTGGGGCGGGCATGGCGGGTCGCGCGGCGCGGGCGAAAGCTTCCGATTCTAGGCGCGGCGGGCTGACGGCGAGCTAAAGGGGGCGGACCAGCGGCCGCGCCTTCCTAGCGTTCGTCCAGCAGCGACACCCTGCCCGTCGCCACCGCCAGCACCGCCGCCGCCGAGCGCGCATTGGCGATGCTGTCGGCGTAGGCGTTCTGCGCGACCAGCATCTGGCTCTGCGCCAGCGTGGCGTCGGTCAGCGAGCCCACGCCGTTGCGATAGGCGGCGGACGCGGCATCGTAGGTGACGCGCGCGGCTTTCAGCAGCGCGACGGCGGCTTCGTTCGCGGCGATGCCCGAGCGCAGCGCATTGCGGGCGGCGACGATCTGGCGCGTGGCGTCCTGTTTGGCGCGCGTCAGGCGTTCGCCGGCGCTGGCGGCGTTGTTGCGCGCCTGCATCCGCGCCGCCGCGCGCAGGCCGCCGTCGTACAGCGGCAGCGTCACGCCCAGGAAGACGCTGGAGCCGGAACGGCTGCCGTCCAGGTTGACGGTGCCGGCCTGCTGGCCGATGGCGGGCACGGCGGTGATGGACGAGCGCCCCGAGGTGTGCGAGGTCGACGCGGACAGGAAGACTTTGGGCAGGAAGTCCGAGTCCGCCGCGCGCGCCTTGGCCTGTTCGGCCTGCTCGGCCGCATAGGCGGCCAGCACGTCGGGCCGGCGCGCCAGCGCGTCGGTGATGATCTGTTCGACCGGCTGCGCCAGCGCGGGCGACAGCGCGTGATCGGGCAACGCGGCGATGCGCGGCTGCGCCAGCGGCGAGATGCCCATGGCGGTGATCAGGGCCAGATAGGCGTCCTGCTCGGCGCCGTCGGCGGTGACGGTGGCCAGCCGGGCCTGTTCGCGGTTCTGGGTCGCCTGCGCCACCTCGACCACGGTGCCCTGACCCTGCCGGTAGCGCGCGTTGGCGGCATCCAGCAGGGTGCTGGCGTTGACCAGGCCCTGGCGCGCGTTGACGGTGCGCGCGCGCGCCGCGATATAGCCGTGATAGGCGACGCTGACCTCCTGGACCAGCTGCTGGTGCACGGCGGTCAGGGCGACGTTGCCGGCGATGGTGGCCTGTTCGGCGGCCTGCACGCGCGCCTGCCGGCCGCCGAAGTCGAACAGCAGCCATTGCAGCGAGAGCACGCCCACGGTGCCGTGCGTGCTGCTGTTGCTGGACGATTCGCCCAGGCCGATGTTGCTGGAGCCGCTGCTGTGGCGCCAACCCGTCATGGCGGTGGCGGCCAGCTGCGGCAGGTAGACGCTCTTGACCATGCCGGTGGCCAGCGCGGCGTTGCGCGCCGCGTTCCAGGCGATGCGGGTGCGCGGGTTGGACGATTGCGCCAGGTCGATCAGTTCCGCCAGCGAATATTCGTGGCTGGGATCGATGGCGTTGTCTTGCGGCACCGTGCCGGCGGCGGCGTTGGCCGGCAGCACGTAGCGCGCGTCGGGGCTGTCGGGCCGGGCCGGGCCGGAGACGATGGCGCCGCTGGCGTCGACGGGCGGCGTCCAGGGCCGGTCGGCTCGCGGCGGGGCCAGGTCCAGCGACGAGGTGGCGCAACCGGCCAGGCTCAACAGCAGGGCCGGCCAGGACAGGCGCGGCAGCAGGATCGGCCAGGATGGGCGGACGGACAGGCTCGGCATCTTAGGCAGGGGCATGGGCCGGGGCTTCCTGGGTGGGTTCGGTGGACGGGCCGGCGACGGCGCGCGCGGCCCGGGCGTCCATCAGCTGGAGCAAGGCGGGCAGCGCCGCGTCGCCCTGCGCGGCCGGCATGGGGGGCGATGGCGGGCTGGCCAGGCCCGCGCCGTCGATGCGCGCCAGCAGCGCGGCATCGCCCGGCGCGCGGCCGGCGGCCAGGACCAGCGGCGCGGCCGTGGCGGACAGCGCGGCCAGCGTATCGCGGCGGGCATCCTGCCAGGCTTGCGGCGGCCGCAGCCACGCGGGTTCATAGGCGGTCAGCGACAGCCGACGCTGCGCGGCGCGGCCGGCGGCCCGCGCCTCGGCGGCCCGGGCATGGCCCGGCTCTTTTACACAATTCCCAGCCCACCGGACGCAACATGGGAATTCGGAATGCGTCTTTTGCTTTGAAAAAAAAAAACAAAA
>NZ_JCBANG010000134.1:0-12429 GCF_059760905.1 Achromobacter sp. 1011811831 | reverse complement strand
AAGCCGGCTTGCGCCGGCTTTGTGCTTGGGTGGGACCCGAAGGTCCCCGTGCCAGGTCGGGCAAGCCGGACCTCGCGGTCCGGACCTGCCCAGCCGTTCCTGCTGAGGCGTGATTAACGCAGCAGCGACAGAACGGTTTGCGGCACTTGGTTGGCTTGCGCCAGAACCGAGGTACCAGCCTGTTGCAGGATCTGGTTCTTGGACATGTTCGACACTTCCGTGGCGTAGTCCGCGTCCTGGATCCGCGAGCGGGCGCCCGACAGGTTGTTGACGACGTTGTTCAGGTTGGCGATCGTCGATTCCAGACGGTTCTGCACAGCACCCAGCTCGCCGGTCAGCTTGTTCAGGACCTTGAACGCGGAGTCCAGGGTCTTGAGCGGGTCGTTGGTCTTGTCGCCCTTGCTGGTCTTTTCGAACGTCATCTTGCCGTTCGCGCCCATGTACAGCTGCTTGCCGTAGTTGGAGGCGTTTTGATCGACGCCCGTGTTGGCGCCCGCGACCTTGGTATCGCCGCCGGCGATCGAGGTGATCTTGCCGGAGATTTGGTCGAACTGGTAGACGCTGGTGTAGGACTGGATGTCGGTCAGTTCACCCTTGCCGTCGACCTGGATCGTGGCGGCCGGGGTACCAGCCTTGGTGACTGCGCCGGCAGCCGTGATATCCAGCGAGGTCGACAGCAGGCCTTGGCCCATCTTCACCGTGGCGGCAACGCCAGAGAGCTTCGACAGGACCACGTCCTTGGAGGCGGTGGCATTGTTGGTGACGGTGTCGGCAGCGCCGCCGTTCTTGTAGGTGATCGAACCGATCGACAGGCTGACCGTGCCGGCGGTGGCGCCGCTCAGCGTGTTGTCCGCCATGTAGCCGGTGAGGTCGTCCAGCTTGGCTTGGGCGTAGGTGCCGCCGGCCGGGTTGCTGTCGGTGGCGACCAGGCTACCCTTGGTGTCGGAGTACAGCTTGTTGCCGTTGGCGTCCGTGATCAGGCCGTTGCCGTCGATCTTGATCGACACGGACTGGGTCTTGTTCGTGTAGGTGGCGGAAATCGGGGTATTGCCGATTTGAGCCTTGATATTGCTGTTCAGCGTACCCGTGGCGGCCTTGGCGGTAACTGCGGTGTAGTCGTAGTTGTCGTTGGCGGCGTTGTACGTGTAGGTCGTGCCGGCGGAGGTGACGCTGTCGCCGTTCTTGAACTTGCCCAAAACGTCAGCAGCCTTCGCGTCCACGTTGGTGGTCGTGACCGTGTAGGTGTTGTTGGCGCCGGCAACCACGTTCGGGCCGCTCATGTCGTTGACGTTGGCGGCGCGGTTGTCGATGACGCCCTTGCCGTTGACGTTGAAGCCGTTCAGACCCAGCGTCTTGACGCTGATTTCCGACAGGTTCAGAGTGATGGTTTCGCCGTCGTTGGCGCCGACTTGCAGCGTCAGGGGCTTGGCGGCGGCCGACAGAACCTTCACGCCGTTGAAGTCGGTTTGTTGCGAGATGCGGTCGATGTCCGACAGACGCTGGTTGATTTCGTCTTGCATCGAATCCAGCTGCTCTTGCGAGTAGTTGCCGTTACCGGCCTGAACGGCCAGTTCGCGAACGCGCTGCAGGTGGGTGTTGACTTCGCTCGACGCGCCTTCGGTCGTTTGAGCCAGCGAGATGCCGTCGTTGGCGTTGCGGGCGGCTTGGGTCAGGCCCTTGACGTTCGCGGTGAAGCGGTTGGCGATGGCCATGCCGGCGGCGTCGTCCTTGGCGCTGTTGATGCGCAGGCCCGACGACAGGCGTTCGATGGCGGTACCCAGGGCGGACTGGGACTTGTTCAGGTTGTTCTGGGCAACCAGGGACAAGTAGTTGGTATTGATGACTGCAGCCATGTTTAAGCTCCCAAGGAGAGAAAGGCTTCTTCAAACCGGGCAGCTAGGCCGCCCAACTGTAACGTGAGGAACTGAATTTGAGGTTTTCAAGTTCGTCCGTTGCCAGGATTACGGCAGTCCAAAACCAGACTTTAGGGAGAATTTGCGAAGGACGTTCTTTTTTGTGCATGCGGGGGCAATGCGAAAATCGGGTCTCGGCCTCGTCGAAATAAAAAGGGGCGGAATGAATTCGCCCCTTCCTGGTTCTACTCCTGGCCTGCGCGGCCGGCCTAGATCAGTAAGCCCTGAATCCGGAGGCGGCCAAGCACGTCCGACAAGATGGTCTGCGCCACCGGGTCAAGATTGCGTACCCGCTTCAATGATTTGCCGTTGGGGTGGGACAGCTCCCCGGAAGCAAGAGCGTCGCGCAGTCGGGTACGAATGTCCGCAACGGAGGCGCCTTGATCGATATGGCCGATCACGAAGCGGCCGACGTCGTCCGAGGGGAGGCGGGTTTGTTGGTGCCAAAGATTGTATGGGCCGACCTGGAGGGCGGTGTCGCGGGTCAAGGCGTGCAGGCAGGCAAGCCCCGGAATCCACTTGGGCTTGGCGTCGTCTCCGCCATAGCCTACCGGCTCCAATCGATACTGGAGCGCGTTGGCGTTCAGCATGAGTACCAGATGGTGGAGAATCTGCTCGCGGAGTTGGTCATCGGTGGTCGCCTTTCTGGCTTTGGGCCGGGCGGCGTCCACGAGTTCCTGGAAGGTCGCCGGACGGGGCCAGGCCGTGCGAAGCGCATCAGCGATGGCGATGAAGCTGGAATCCTGCGATGCGATATTGATGCCACTGAGCGTACGATAGTGCCGCTCCTTGGAGGGAGCGCCCGCGGGCGCGCGCTCCAGTGTCAGGTGAGCAGCCAGGTGCATCTTCTCGAGAGCATTGGCTTCTGGAATATCCAGAATCTGGTCGGCGCGCTCCGAGCGGATGAGCAGGCTTTTGCGGAATTGCCGACCTACAGCGAAGTCGAGGTACTGTTCGCGCATTTCCCGCCCCGTGTCTGCCGACAGGGCTCCATGCAGCACCGCGACGTTGTTGCCGAAGTTCGACGCAATAGTGGATTGCGGTTCGGCGTCCGTCAAATAGGTCAATCCGGCTTGTTGGGCGGCCGCGACGAATTCCAGGAAGTAGCAGGGTGCATTGACTGCCTCCAAATGCTCGTGCATCAGGTAGTAGTCGGATTGCTGTCGCAGTTGGCGGGCGGCCTGTTGGAGCGCCGCGCGCATTGGATTGTTACCCCATAGCCCGTTTTCCAACATGCTGAGCATGTCTTTTGCCCGCGCCAGCTGTTCCTCTGGCGTCTGCGCGCCATGGCTGTTCAGTATCATCGCGTCCCGCACCACATCCGAAGCCTTCCAGCCTGGGTAGGTGTTGTAGCTGATGTAGGCAACGCCTTCCGGCGCCAGGTTCTCCCGGCAGACGCGGAGGATGGCTTCGCGCACTTCTGGCGGCACCCAACTGAATACGCCGTGTACGATGATGTAGTCGAACTGTCCGAACTCGGGCGTGATGTCCGTGATGCTCATCGCGCGCAAGTCCAGGTTCTTCAGCCCCATGGCTTTGACGATGGACTGGCCGGCTTCAATCTGCTGGGTGGAGAGATCCACGCCCACGGCGTGGCCTTCGGGATGCGCGACGGCGTAGGGCAGCAGATTGCCGCCAGCGGCGCACCCCAGCTCCAGGACGCGGGCGTTTGCCACGGGGGGCGCGCTGACGCCATATAGCGCTGCCACGGCGCGCAGGTGCCCGGGCGCGGAGAAGGAGAAGGCATTCGATTGGTAAGGCGTTTCGTCGTAGGCCGCGGCTAGCACCTGGGTGACGGCGTCGGTATCGGTCATTGCGTATTCCTGGGGGCGGTAGAGCGAGTGCGCTGGCGCCGGCCCATGCCGGCGCCATGATGCGCGCCAGTCTGAAGGTTAGCTGTCGCCCGCGCGAAGAAATGGGGGAATAACGGCGGAATTCGCCGGGATCTTGCACGCTTGGCACGAGCAGCCCGCGTGCGAACCCTGCAAACAGAGCGCTAAATAATCTGCGCGATCTGCCCTTCCTTGGGCAGATCCTGCCAGGCCTGTTCCTTCAGCTTGGCGCGAATCCGCGCCGTGGCCTGCGAGCGCAGCTGGCAGACGCGGGCCTCGGTCACGTTCATGATCGCGCCGATTTCCTTCAGGTTCAGTCCTTGCTCGTAACACAGCGACAGCAGCAGCTTTTCGCGGTCGGGCAGGGCGTCGATGGCGTGCACCAGCGCCTGGCGGAAATCGCCGGCCAGCAGGGAGTCGAGCGGATTGCCGGTGGCCGAGCCATGGCTCAGCGTGGCGCTCCAGTCCGATTGCGCGCCCGGGCCGCTATCGGCGTCGGTGGTGAAATCCTCGTAGTGCACGATCTGCACGCCTTGCGCGTCATGCAGCAGCGCCTGGTATTCGTTCAGCGGCAATTCCAGCTGCTGGGCGATCTCGGCTTCGGTGGGTGCGCGCATCAGCCGTTGCTCGAGCTGCTGGATGGCCTGCTCGATCTTGCGCGCCTTGGCGCGCACGCTGCGGGGCAGCCAGTCCTGGCCGCGCAGCTCGTCCAGCATGGCGCCGCGGATGCGGGTGGTGGCGTAGGTCTCGAACTGCGCGTCGGCGGTTTCCTGATAACGACGGACAGCATCGAGCAGGCCGATCATGCCGGCCTGTATGAGGTCGTCGAGCTCGACGCTGGCCGGCAGGCGGGCGAGCAATTGCAGGGCCAGCTTCCGCACTAGCGGGGCATATTCGACCAAGCTGTCATCTGCGTGGGGCATTGCGGAAAGGTCAGGCGGTGTCCATCTTCACGCGCCGTCGATCGTTGTCAATTTGCGACATTGTCGACAAACGCGCGGCTGCACTAAAGCGGGGCAAGGATAAGTGATCGGCAAGTTGCCATTGTCGGCAAAAGCGCTCTTTTCATTCCTTAAAGCACGCAACTTTTTGAATGCTTATTTGGCAAATTGACGTAAATTTGGCCAAGATTTGCATGTCAAGGTGTATCTAAAATCGCAAGTTGCGCAATATCAACAAAGATTTGTCATATAAGTCATAGAAAATGACATGACCTGTGGTAAATTTTACTTAAATTGCGAACAAATGATACATTTCGCATTAAAACAGGATGCAGCGGGCAATCATGCAACAAAACGTGAATTGCCCTTGGTAATCAAGCCCCTTGCGTGGGATAGGGAATAGGGAGTCGGGCGTGCAACAAGTCGAGAATTCTTTGCTGGCAGATATTCGTGAAGTGAATCTGTCCTACCTGTTGTTGGCGCAGCGCATGCTGCGCGACGACTATGCCGCATCCATGTTCCGTCTGGGATTCAGCAACGAAGTCGCCGATATTCTGATGCGCCTGTCGCCGGCGCAGCTGGTGAAGCTGGCCAGCTCCAGCTCGCTGCTGTGTCGCTTCCGTTTCGATGACTACAGCCTGCTGTCGGCGCTGACGCACGATGTGCTCGGCGGCGCGCTGCAGCAAGCGCATGCGACGATCCTGCTGGCTAAACAGCCCGTCGAAGAGCTGGCCTGACGGCCTTTCCGGATCCCACACGGATAATAGTCATGGCCATCAAGAGCGTTTCGCAGGAAGCCGACGACATTCTGCTTGCCAGCTCGATGATTTCACTGGGTGCGCGGCTGCAGGTGCTTGAGGCTGAAACCAGCCTGAGCCACGACCGCCTGGCGCGCCTGTATCGGGAGATACGCGGCTGCTCGCCTCCCAAGGGCATGCTGCCTTTCTCGGTGGACTGGTTCATGACCTGGCTGCCGAATATCCATTCCTCGCTGTTCTATAACGTCTATTCCTTCCTGAACGCGCGCACCACCAGCAAGGGCATCCGCGCGGTCATCGATGCCTACCGGCTGTACCTGGAAAACTCGGGCGTGGACAACGCCGAGTCCGGCGAGCCGGTGCTGAGCTTCACCCGCGCCTGGATGCTGGTCCGCTTCTTCGACAGCGGCATGTTGCAACTGTCGGCCTGCCGCCAGTGCGGCGGCCATTTCATTGCCCATGCGCACGACCCGCAATCCGACTTCGTGTGCGCCATTTGCCGGCCGCCGCCCCGCGCCGGAAAGACGCGCGCGGCCGCCAAGGCGCGCGCCGGCAGCCGTCCCGTGCCTGCCGCCGACGCCGCCCGTTCCTGAGCGGCGGCGTCCAAATACATCAAAAGCCCTGGAAAACTCCCCGTAACCCGCCTTTTTGGGCCGGGGGGAA
Organism: Achromobacter sp. 1011811831; assembly: GCF_059760905.1. Classification (NCBI taxonomy): domain Bacteria; kingdom Pseudomonadati; phylum Pseudomonadota; class Betaproteobacteria; order Burkholderiales; family Alcaligenaceae; genus Achromobacter; species Achromobacter sp. 1011811831. The sequence continues at coordinate 6,322 of NZ_JCBANG010000134.1, read as the reverse complement.
CAGGGGATCATTGACGCCGGTTTTAGACTTCGTTGGCAGGGGCCTGATGTGTTGATTGTTATCGGTTATCTCGTGGTGAGCGTCTCGGTCGTCGGCAGCTTCATCGCGCTGGGCGGCCACCTGGGCGCGCTGTACCAGCCTTTCGAGCTCACGCTGATCTTCGGAGCCGCCTTTGGCGCGTTCCTGGCCGGCAACAGCAAGAAGTCCCTGATGCTGGTCAAGAAGGCCTTGCCCGACGCGCTCAAGAGCTCGCAGTACAGCAAAGAGGTGTACATGGAGCTGATGGCGCTCCTGTATGTCCTGCTGAACAAGGCGCGCCGCGAAGGCCTGATGGCCATCGAATCGCATATCGAGGATCCGGCCTCCAGCCCGATCTTCAGCGAGTACCCGCGCATCATGAAGGACAACAAGCTCATGGAGTTCATCACGGACTACCTGCGCATCATGATCAGCGGCAACATGAGCTCGTTCGAAATCGAAACGCTCATGGACGAGGAAATCGAAACCTACCGCCACGAGCGCGAAGTCCCCACCCACGCTCTGCAGCAGATGGCGGACGGCCTGCCGGCTTTCGGCATCGTGGCGGCGGTGCTGGGCGTGATCAAGGCCCTGGCGGCGGTGGACCAGCCGCCCGCGATCCTGGGCGACCTGATCTCCAAGGCCATGGTGGGTACCTTCCTGGGCATTCTGCTGGCCTACGGCTTCGTCGGGCCGCTGGCCTCGCGCGTCGACCGCCGCACGGCCGAGGCGGTCAAGGTGCTGGAGTGCATCAAGACCACGCTGCTGGCCAGCATGAACGGCTATCCGCCCCAACTGGCGGTGGAGTTCGGCCGCAAGGTGCTGTTCTCGGCCGTGCGCCCGACCTTTGGTGAGCTGGAAGAACACGTCCGGCAGACCAAGTCCACCGGCAAGGCCTGACGGAGCAGCGGGCCATGAGCACCGTAAACAACCACCGTGTGGTGATCCGCCGCAAGAAGGTCAGGGGCGGCGGCCACCACGGGGGCAGCTGGAAGATCGCCTACGCCGACTTCATCACGGCCATGATGGCGTTCTTCCTGGTGATGTGGCTGATCAGCATCGTGCCGCGCGAAGAACTGAAGGGCATCGCGGAGTACTTCCGCATGCCGCTGCGGGTGGCGCTGACCGGCGGACCCAGCAGTTCGGCCGAGACCAGCGCCGTGCCCGGCGGCGGACGCGATCCGCTGCGCAGCGACGGCGACGAGCGCCGCGCCCAGGGCAACCGGGTCGAGGCCCAGCCCATGGTGGACGCCGAGCGGCGCGATCACCATCGCCTGGAAAACCTCAAGAAGCGCCTGGAAAACGTGATCGAGAACAGCCCGGTGCTCAAGAGCTTCCGGCCGCAGCTGCTGATCGACATGACCACCGAAGGCCTGCGCATCCAGATCATCGACAACCAGAACCGCCCCATGTTCGCCACCGGTCGCGCCGAGGTGCAGCCGTACATGCGCGACATCCTGCGGGAGCTGGGGCCGGTCCTGAACGAACTGCCCAACAAGGTCAGCATCTCGGGCCACACCGACGCGTCGCAGTACGCGCGCGGCGAGCGCGCCTACAGCAACTGGGAACTGTCGGCCGACCGCGCCAACGCATCCCGCCAGGAGCTGGTGGCCGGCGGCATGAGCGAAAGCAAGGTCATGCGGATCCAGGGGCTGTCGTCCAGCATGAGCCTGGTTAAAGATGATCCGTATGCAGCCGTTAATAGACGTATCAGCCTCGTGGTGCTCAATCAGGGCACCCAGCGGCGCATCGAGAATGAAAACGCCGCGGCCGCGGACGTGAGCGCGCGCGATGCCCGCGAGGTCGGAACGGCGGTGGAGGCGGCCCAGGCTGCGGTCAAGGCCGCCGGACAAACCAATCAGGGCGCAGCGGAAAGCACCCCGCGCGCCGAAGGGGTTCAATAACGATGGCGGCAACGATACTGGTGGCCGATGATTCGGCCACGATGCGCATGATTGTGCAGGCGACGCTGACCGGCGCGGGCTGGAAGGTCGTGACGGCTGGCAATGGCCAGGAAGCGCTGGAAATGGCCCGCAGCCATCCCATCGACCTGGTGGTCAGCGACTGGAACATGCCCGTGATGGGCGGCCTGGAGCTGATCCAGGGTCTGCGGGGAGAGGACCAGTACGTGGACGTGCCCGTTCTCGTGCTGACCACGGAAGACGACGTGGACAGCAAGATGGCCGCCCGGGATCTGGGAGTGTGCGGCTGGCTGTCCAAGCCGGTCGATCCCGACGTGCTGGTGGAATTGGCGTCCGAACTGCTCAACGAGCAGCCGGGCGCGTAGGCGAGTTCATTTATGAAGGCGTACCGGCCATGAGTTCTGGTTTGGATCTCAGTCAGTTTTACGAGACCTTTTTCGACGAGGCGGATGAGCTGCTCGCTCAGATGGAGCAGCTGCTGCTGGAGCTGGACGTGGGCTCGCCCAACATCGAGCAGCTCAACGCCATTTTCCGGGCCGCCCACTCGATCAAGGGCGGCGCGGCGACGTTCGGCTGCTTCACGCAGCTGGCCGGCACCACGCACCTGCTCGAAAACCTTCTGGACGCGATCCGTCGCGGCGAAATGGCGCTGCGCACGGACATGGTGGACATATTCTTGGAAACGAAAGACGTGCTCAAAAGCCAATTGGACGCCTACCGGGCCTCCGAAGAGCCCGACGAAGCCGTATTCGAGCGCATCTGCGCGGTATTGAGGCAGCTGGCCCTGGAGCATAAGGATCCCGCCGCCGCAGCCGCGCAGGCGCCGGCCCCCGCGCCCGTCGCGGCCCCCGCGCCGCCGCCCGCGCCCGAACCCGAGCCTGTCCCCGAACCCGTGGCGGCCGCGCCGGCGGGCGACGGCGCCGGCCTGCCGCTGCGCGTGCGCATCACCAAGGTGTCGGACAAGGACGCCGAGGCCCTGCTCGAGGAAATGGGCAACCTGGGCCAGGTGCGCGCCAGCGAGCGCGCCAATGGCACGCTGACCGTCTGGGTCGACAGCACCTGCACGCCCGACGATATCGAGGCGGTCTGCTGCTTCATCGTCGACGCCGACCAGCTGAACATCGCCCGCGAGGCGGCTCCGGGCGCATCGGCGCCGGCGGCCCCGGTCGAGCAGTTCGCGCAGGCGGCCGAACAGTTCGCCGCGCAGGCGCAAGCCCAGGCACCGGCGCCGGCTGTTGCCGCGCCGGCTCCGGCCGCGCCCGCCGTGGCCGAGTCGGCCGCCGCTGCCGAAGCCATCACCCAGGCGGCGCGCGCCACCCGCGCGGCGCCCGCGCACGCGGACAAGGAATCGACTTCCATCCGCGTCGGCGTGGAGAAAGTCGACCAGATCATCAACCTGGTGGGCGAGCTGGTCATCACCCAGGCCATGCTGGCGCAGACCGCGTCCACGCTGGACCCGGTGCTGCATGACCGCCTGCTCAACGGCATGGAGCAGCTCGAGCGCAACGCGCGCGACCTGCAGGAAGCCGTGATGTCCATCCGCATGATGCCGATGGACTACGTGTTCAGCCGCTTCCCGCGCCTGGTGCGCGACATCGCCGGCAAGATGGGCAAGCAGATCGAACTGCAGACCTATGGCCGCGCCACCGAGCTGGACAAGAGCCTGATCGAGCGCATCATCGATCCGCTGACGCACCTGGTGCGCAACAGCCTGGACCACGGCATCGAGACGCCCGAGAAGCGCGTGGCGTCCGGCAAGGATCCCGTGGGCCAGCTGGTGCTGTCCGCCCAGCACAACGGCGGCAACATCGTGATCGAGGTGAGCGACGACGGCGCCGGCCTGAACCGCGAGAAGATCCTGAAGAAGGCCATGTCGCAGGGCCTGCCGGTCAACGAAAACTCGCCCGACGACGAAATCTGGCAACTGATCTTCGCGCCCGGCTTCTCCACGGCCGAGAAGGTCACGGACATCTCCGGTCGTGGCGTGGGCATGGACGTGGTGCGCCGGAACATCCAGGACATGGGCGGCCACGTGCAGCTGTCGTGCGAGCCGGGCAACGGCACCACCACGCGCATCGTGCTGCCGCTGACGCTGGCGATCCTGGACGGCATGTCGGTGCGGGTGGGCGAAGAGACCTTCATCCTGCCGCTGAACCATGTGACCGAATCGCTCCAGCCGACCAACGACCAGATCTATTCGGTCGCCGGCAACGAGCGCGTGATGCAGGTGCGCGGCGAGTACCTGCCGCTGGTCGAGATGCACCGCGTGTTCTCGGTGGGCGGCGCGCAGACCGATCCCACCCAGGCCATCGCGGTCATCATGCAGGCCGAGGATCGCCGTTTCGCGCTGCTGGTGGATCACCTGATCGGCCAGCACCAGGTGGTGGTCAAGAATCTCGAGTCCAATTACCGCAAGGTGCCCGGCATTTCGGCGGCCACCATCCTGGGCGATGGCAGCGTGGCCCTGATCGTCGACGTATTCGCGCTGGCGCGCGCCAACCGTGAGCGTTGGTCGCAGCCCGAAGCCATTTTGAATTGATGGAGAATGAACCTCATGGCAGCCAAACCGCAAGCGCAGGCCGCGCGCAATGAAGATGTCGGCAGCGAGTTCCTGGTCTTCACGCTGGGCGACGAAGAGTACGGCATCGACATCCTGAAGGTCCAGGAAATCCGCGGCTACGACGCGGCCACCGTGACCCGCATCGCCAATGTCCCGCCCTTCATCAAGGGCGTGACCAACCTGCGCGGCATCATCGTGCCGATCGTCGACCTGCGCATCAAGTTCAACCTGGGCAGCGTCGAATACAACGAGCAGACCGTGGTCATCATCCTGAACCTCGAGCGCCGCGTCGTCGGCATCGTGGTCGACGGCGTGTCCGACGTGCTGATGCTGAACTCCGGCCAGATCCGGCCCGCGCCCGAGTTCGGCGCGACGCTGTCGACGGAGTACCTGACGGGCCTGGGCACGGTCGACGAGCGCATGCTCATCCTGGTCGATATCGAGAAGATGATGACCAGCGACGAAATGGCGCTGGTGGAGAAGGTCGCCTCCTGAACGGGGCGGCAGGCAGGATGAACGGACGAGGCGTCATATTGAACCCGATGTGACGCTTTCCTCAACGATTGCAGTCAGGGAGTGGTTCTTGTGATGCGCAAGTTTTTCGCGAACATGACGATACGCGCCAGCCTGTTGTGGGTGCTGGCGTTCTTCTCTTTCATGTTGGTGATCGGTGCCGCGCTGGGCGTGTTGTCCCTGCGCATCAGCAACGGTACGCTGGCCGAACTGAAGCAATCGCAGGAACTGGACGACGCGCTCGGCCGGGTGGTCCTGAGCTACAAGGACGCGCTCAACGGCCTGAGCCGCGCGGCCTCTTCCAACTACGCGGACATCGTGCGCAACGTCGGTCAGGCTACCCTGCCGACGGCGGGCCTGGCCGGCGAAGCCGCCGGCCTGCTGCAGCGGGCGAAGGCCTCCCTGAACAAGGGCCAGGCCGAGTACGAGTACTACAAGAGCCTGGCCAAGCCCGCCGACGCGGCCGAATCGCTCAAGGAAATCGAAGAGTCCTACAACATCCTGATCCAGCAGGGCCTGAACCCGCTGGCCGCCACGCTGGAAAAGGGCGACATGCCCGGCTACCAGACGCAGGTGCAGATGGTGCAGGACACGCTGGAAGGTCGCTTCGCGCGCGCCGTCGAGGGCTTTGACTTCTGGCGCGCCAGCAAGACGCTGGACGCCTTCGAGATCGCCCAGGTGCGCTACCAGTTCGTGCTGATCGCGGTCAGCGCCGGCGGCGTCATCGCCGCGCTGCTGGTGTTCGCCACCTATGTATTCCTGCGCCGCCGCGTGCTGCAGCCGCTGCAGGAAGCCGGCCACCATTTCGACCGCATCGCCGGCGGCGACCTGACCGCCCGCATCGACGCGCGCAATACCAATGAAATCGGCCTGCTGTTCGCGGCGCTCAAGCGCATGCAGGAGAGCCTGACGCGCACGGTGTCGGCGGTGCGTCGCGGCGTGGACGAGATCAACGTCGGTTCGCACGAGATCGCGGCCGGCAACACGGACCTGTCCAGCCGCACCGAGCAGCAGGCGGCCTCGCTGGAGGAAACCGCCGCTTCGATGGAGCAGCTGGCCTCGACGGTCAAGCAGAACGCGGACAACGCGCGCCAGGCCAATCAGCTGGCGGCCAGCGCGTCGGACGTGGCCGAGCGCGGCGGTTCTGCGGTGTCGGAAGTGGTGACGACGATGCAGGGCATCTCGGCCAGCTCGCGCAAGATTTCCGAGATCGTGTCGGTGATCGACGGTATTGCATTCCAGACCAACATCCTGGCGCTGAACGCGGCGGTGGAAGCGGCGCGGGCGGGCGAGCAGGGCAAGGGTTTCG
>NZ_JCBANG010000133.1:0-12452 GCF_059760905.1 Achromobacter sp. 1011811831 | reverse complement strand
CCGCCGGCCGGACCGGAATCTCCGATCCAGCCGGCGGCGTCGCGGCGCAAGCGCCCTGCCCGGCCCGCCGCGAGCGGCGGCCCCGATCAGGCGCCCAGCAGCGCGGGCTCGACGCCTCGGCCCAACGCCGGGCTGTCGGCCTCGATCACGCGGCCGGTCTGCAGCTTGAACACCGCCACCGCTTCGCGCAGGCGCTGCGATTGCGTTTCCAGCGACGCCGCCGAGGCAGCGGCCTGCTCGACCAGCGCGGCGTTCTGCTGGGTCACGCTGTCCATCTGCGAGACGGCCTGGTTGACCTGCTGGATGCCGCGCGACTGCTCTTCGGACGCATTGGAGATTTCATTGATGATGCTGGTGACGCGCCGCACCGAGGCGACGATCTCCTGCATGGTGGCGCCGGCGGCCTCCACCTGGTCCGAACCGATCGAGACCTTCTGCACCGAGTCGTCGATCAAGCCCTTGATTTCCTTGGCCGCCTGGCCGCTGCGCTGGGCCAGCGCGCGCACTTCGCTGGCCACCACCGCGAAGCCCTTGCCCTGCTCGCCCGCGCGGGCCGCTTCCACGGCGGCGTTCAGCGCCAGGATGTTGGTCTGGAAGGCGATGCCCTCGATCACGCCGACGATGTCGGCGATGCGGCTGGAGCTGTCGGCGATGGCGCGCATGGTGCCCACCACCTCGCCCACGGCGCGGCCGCCGCGCGTGGCCACGTCGGACGCGGCCACGGCCAGTTCCGAGGCGCTGCGCGAGCTGTCGGCGTTGTGGCGCACGGTGGACGACAGTTCGTCCATGCTGGCGGCGGTTTCCTCCAGCGAGGCGGCCTGCTGCTCGGTGCGCGAGGACAAGTCGATGTTGCCGGCGGCGATCTCGCGCGCGCCGGTATGGATTTCCTCGACGCCGTGGCGCACGGCCGAGACGGTGCGGGCCAGGCTGTCCTGCATGCGCTTGACCGCCGCGTAGAGGATGCCGATTTCATTGTTGGCGCGCTGCTCGACGCGATTGGTCAGGTCGCCGCCGGCGATGCTGTCGAACAGCCGTCCGGCCTCGTGCAGCGGCCGGAAGACCGCGCGCGCGAACACCATGTACACGCCCACCACCAGCGCCGCCACCACGGCCAGCGCGGCAACCAGGAATGCCAGCGCGCCGTTGATGCGGCTGGACGCCTCGCGCGCCACGCGCTGGCCCACTTCGTCGGCGAAGTCCACGTACTTCTGGATCGCGGCGGTGAAGACCAGGCCCAGCGGCGTGACCTTCTCCAGGTTCAGCTTGCCGGCCTCCTGCGCCTTGCCGGCGCGGATGGCCGCGACCATCGGCGTGATGGCGTCGCGCTGGTACACGTCATAGGCGGCCAGCACGGCCTCGAACAGCGGCTTGCCCACGGGCGAGGTCTCGGGCGTCTTGCGCACGCTGTCGATCAGGTCGGCGGACTTCTTCAGGTAGCCATCCAGCCGCTGCATGCTGGCCAGGCTGTCGATGGACTTGCCTTCCATCAGCGCGGTCTGCGCCGCCAGCATGACCAGGCGGGCGCGCAGCAGTTCGGCGCCGGCGTTATCGACGGCGTTGGCGCGCACCAGGTTGGTGTCGAGCAGGACTTCGATGGAACTGCGGTTGGACGACAGTTGCTGGTGCACGGCGATGCCGATGACCAGGAAAAGCGCGAAAAAGACGGCCAGCGCGGTCGTCAGGATCGCGCGGATGCTTAGGTTCTTGAACATGAGCCACTCCGGGATTGCACGAAAGCGGCGCCCAGGCGTTCAAGGGCCGAGCACGGGGAAATCCTGAAGCGGGAAGCGAGGATGGACGGCGCGGGCGCCCGAACGCCGGCGCGGCTGTGCCCTTATTACGGCTTGATGCAATGAAAAGTTAAATATCTCATTACATTTCAGCCCTTCCCCTTGCCGCCGCATCCGCCCCCCCGCCGCGATCACGATCGTCCAGGGTCGCCATGCGTGTCAGCCGGCCAGCAGCGATTCAATCTCGGCCTTGCACTGGAACAAGGCCGCCAGGCAGGTGTCGAGCTGCCCTTCGTAGCGCGCGGCCGGTAGCGCGACCGACAGCGCGTACTGCTCGGATTGGCCCGTCTCGATATGCACGCCGATCCCGCAGATGCCGACCGCGTGTTCCTCCAGGTCCAGGGCCCAGCCCCGGGTCCGGACCTCGGCCAGCTGCGCCAGCAGATCCTTGCGCGCGGTGATGGTGTTGGCGGTGCGGCGTTCCAGCCGCGCGCCCAGCAGCGCCTCCAGCGCCGCGTCGTCCAGGCGCGCCAGCAGGGCCTTGCCGTGCGCGGTGCAGTGAATGGGATAGGCGGTGCCCACCGCCGCGACCACGCGCAGCTCCTGGTCGGAGGCGAACTGGTCGACCGACACCGCGTGCTGGCCCCGGAACACGCACAGGTCCACGGTCTCGCGCAGCCGCCGCCCCAGCGCCTCGACGAAGGGGCGCGCGGCGGCGACCACGTCGGTATGCGCCGAGGCCGCCAGCCGCACCAGCGCCTGGCCCAGGCGGACGCCGGCGGGCGTGGTGGCGGCCAGCTGCTGCGCTTCCAGCGCCGCGACGATGCGGTGCACGGTGGTGCGCGGCAGGTCCGTCTTCTTCGCGATCTGGCCCAGGCTCTGGCCGCTGTTGTCTTCGGCCAGCGCGCGCAGCACCGCGGCGGCGCGCGAAATCACCTGGCGTCCCGACGCGGAGTCGTTGTCTTCGCTCATTTCCCGATCCCGTTTCTCTTGGCATGTCTTGACAGCCCAGGGGCAAGTCACGACAATTCGATCCGATTAATGGAACACACATCCATTGTACGGAACACTAATCGTGAACACACCCGCTGGCCCGCAGAGTTTATCCGCCCTGGGAAGCCATACGCTGCTCGCCGTGGCCACGCTCACCATCATGGTGGGCTGCGTGATCGTCCCGGGGCTGCCCGCCGTCGCCGCGCAACTGGGCGTCGGGTCCGGCGGCAGCTGGCTGGTCACGCTGCCCGCGCTGGGCGTGGTGCTGTTCGGCCCGGCCGCCGCCCGCCTGATGGAACGGGCCGGATTGCGGCGCGCGCTCATGTTGGGCCTGTTCCTGTACGGTCTGCTGGGCGCGGCGGGCCCGTACCTGCGCGGCATCTGGCTGATCTACGCCGACCGGCTGCTGCTGGGCGGCGCCACGGCGCTGGTGATGGCGGCGGGCACCGGACTGATCTCCACGTTCTACACGGGCCGCGCGCGGCTGGCGATGATCGCGCGCCAGGGCATGGCCATCGAGCTGGGCGGCGTGCTGTTCCTGTTCGCCGGCGGCCTGCTGGCGCAACAGCGCTGGAGCCTGCCGTTCGCGCTGTACCTGTGCGCCTGGGCGCTGCTGGCGCTGGTTCATCTCTGCGTGCCCGTCACAGCGGCCGCAGCGCCCACATCCGCCGCATCGACCGCAGCGCCTGCATCTGCCACATCCGTATCGACCGCGCCCCGCCGCGACGGCCCGATCGCCGCCGCTGCCGCCATGCCGGCGCAGGTCAAGACCGCCTTCGCCGCCGCCCTGCTGTCGATGGTCGCGTTCTTCGCCGGGATCATCATGCTGCCCGCCCGGCTCGCGGGCCTGGGCGTAGACGAGGCCGGCACCGGCTATTTCCTGTCCTTCATCTCGCTGGTGGCGGTGGGCGGCGCGGCGCTGCTGCCGGCGCTGGGCCGGCGCGCCAGCGGCCGCGCCGTGCTGGTCGCCGCGCTGCTGGCCTACGCGGCCGCCCACGGCTGTTTCACCGTGGCGCAGTCGCCCGCGCAATGGCCGGCGCTGCTGGCGGGCGCGCTGCTGCATGGGCTGGGATTCGGGCTGTCGATTCCGCTGCTCAACCACCTGGTCATCGAACATAGCGCCGACGGCGCGCGGGCCCGCCATCTGGCGTATCTGTCCATGGCCATCTTCTGCGGCCAGTTCCTGTCTTCCTTCATGGAATTCCTGCCCGGCGGGCCCGGCGTCGTCTTCGCCGGCGCCGGCCTGATTTCATTGCTGTCGGCCGCCGCCTTCGCGCTCGCGATGGGCCGCCAGCGCCCCTCCCCCCGTCACGACTGAGGACACTCGCGCCATGGAACTCTCGCAAGCCAGCCTGCTGCTGGACCCCGCCCCCCTGCAACTGGAAACCGGCTTTGAACGGCTGCCCAACGGCGTGCTGCACGTGGCCTGCCGCACCGACCTGCACAACTGCACGGGCGAGATGTTCGAATGGTGGTTCCGCTCGCGTCCCGGCACGCGCGAGTACATCTGGTGGCACCCCGTGGACCACGTGTCCAGCGACTGGGCCGAAGGCAGCGCCGATACGCACGTGGGCTCGATCCATCTGGTGAAGGAGTACTTCACCGGCATGCCCGCCGCCGACCTGGCCATCCAGTTCCGCGACGCCGCCGAGTTCTTTGGCGCCGAGGCCTACCGCGCGGCGCGCGACAGCGGCGCCATCTCGGCCGCCGTCTGCGGCCGCGTCGGCATGGGTGCGACGCCGCAACGCCTGCCCACGGGCGAAGTGCTGGGCGGCCGCCTGCTGCACATCGGCCGCGACACCAAATGGGGGCTGGCGCTGCGCAGCCACTTCTACATGGGCCAGGACCTGGTCGCCGACGGCTGGACGCCGGACCAGCTCAAGGCTGAATTCAGCGACGACTTCGGCCGCGCGCTGCTCATGCATTGCTACAACGAGTTCACCTTCCTGTCGCGCTTCCTGCCCGGCATTCACGCCGGCGACAACCGCGACGCCAAGCCGGTGACGCTGCCCTGGTAAGCGCCGCGCCGCAGGCCACCGCAACGCGCCGGAGACCGGGCCCGCCCGGCTACGGCGTTCCAAGGACGGCGGATCAAAAGCAAGGTCTCGAGAACGCCGTCACGAAAGCGGCGCATCATGAAAAAAGGCCCCACCGCCCTGAAGCGGTGAGGGCCTTTTGCCTGCAGCCCGAGCGATGCCTGGCGCTTTACTTCAGCCAGACGCGCGCGTTGCGGAACATGCGCATCCAGGGGCTGAACGTGCCGCCGGCGTCGGCCTTGCCCCACTTCTCGGGCGCCCAGGACATCATGACGTTGCGGGTCACGCGTTCCGGGTGCGGCATCATCACCGTGAAGCGGCCGTCGGCGGTCGTGACCGAGGTCAGGCCGCCCGGGCTGCCGTTGGGGTTGAACGGATAGGCCTCGGTGGCCTGGCCGCGGTTGTCGATATAGCGCGCGGCCGTCAGCACGCGGCCAGCGTCGCCCTGCTGCGAGAAATCGGCATAGCCTTCGCCGTGAGCCACGGCCACCGGGATGCGCGCGCCATCCATGCCGGCGAAGAAGATCGACGGCGACTTGGCCAGTTCCACCAGGGCCAGGCGCGCCTCGTACTTCTCGGACAGGTTGCGCGTGAAGCGCGGCCAGGCCTCGGCGCCGGGGATCATGGGCGCCAGCGCGGCCATCATCTGGCAGCCATTGCACACGCCCAGCGCGAAGGTGTCGGGACGCGCGAAATAGGCGGCGAACTGATCCGACAGGCGGCTGTTGAAGCGGATGGTGCGGGCCCAGCCTTCGCCGGCGCCCAGCACGTCGCCGTAGCTGAAGCCGCCCACGGCCACCAGGCCCTGCATGCCCGCCAGGTCCACGCGGCCGGCCAGCAGGTCGGTCATGTGCACGTCGAAAGCCTCGAAGCCGGCGGTGTCGAAGGCCCAGCCCATTTCCACCTGGCTGTTGCAGCCCTGCTCGCGCAGGATGGCCACGCGCGGACGCTTGCCGGTGGCGATGTACGGCGCGGCGATGTCTTCCTGCGGATCGAAGTCCACGTTCGGCTGCATGCCCGGATCCTGCGTGTCGCTCCAGACATCCAGCTCGGCCTGGGCGCAGGCCGGGTTGTCGCGGCGCGCCATGATGCGGTAGGACACCTCGCTCCAGGCGCGGCCCAGGTCGGCGCGCGGCTGGCCCCAGACCTTCTTGCCGTCGCGGTAGAACTCGATCTCGTCGGCCGCGTTCAGGCCGCCGATCACGTGCGAGTGGGCCGACAGGCCGGCGCCGCGCAGCACCTGCATGACGGCGTCGCGCTGCGCGGCCGGCACCTGGATGACGGCGCCGGCTTCTTCAGAGAACAGGGCCTTGAGCGTCAGCTCGTCGCGCTGCACCGCCACCTGCTCGGGACGGATCTTGTAGTCGCCCCAGTCGGCCGACTGCGGATCGAAGGTCAGCATGTCCAGGTTGACCGAGATGCCGGTGCGGCCGGCGAAGGCCATTTCGGTCAGCGTGGCGAACAGGCCGCCGTCGGAACGGTCGTGGTAGGCCAGGATGGTGCCGGCCTCGGCCAACGTGCGGATGGTGACGAAGAAGGCGCGCAGGTCCTGCGGCGCGTCGATGTCCGGCACGGTCTCGCCGACCTGGTTGTAGGCCTGCGCCAGGATCGAGCCGCCCATGCGATGGCGGCCTCGGCCCAGGTCGACCAGGATCAGCACGCTGTCGCCGGCGTCGGTGCGCAGCTGCGGCGTGAGGCTGGCGCGCACGTCGGCCACCGGCGCGAAGGCCGTGACGATCAGCGATACCGGCGCCACCACCTGGCGCTGCTCGCCGTCCTGTTCCCAGCTGGTCTTCATGGACAGCGAGTCCTTGCCGACGGGGATGGACAGGCCGGCGGCCTGGCACAGCTCGCTGACGGCCGACACGGTGTCGTACAGCGCCGCGTCCTGGCCCGGCACGCCGCAGGCGGCCATCCAGTTGGCGGACAGCTTGATGTCTTCCAGGCGCGCCACGTCGGCGGCGGCCAGGTTGGTCAGGGCCTCGGCCACGGCCATGCGGCCCGAGGCCGGCGCGTCGAGCATGGCGATGGGCGTGCGTTCGCCCATGGACATGGCTTCGCCACGGAAGCCTTCGTAGTCGGCCAGCGTCACGGCGCAGTCGGCCACCGGCACCTGCCACGGGCCGACCATCTGGTCGCGGCTGGACAGCCCGCCCACGGTGCGGTCGCCGATGGTGATGAGGAAGGACTTGTTGGCCACGGTGGGGTGGCGCAGCACGCGGTAGGCGGCCTCGGTCAGGTCGATGCCGGCCAGGTCCAGCGGGGCCGACACGCCGGGCAGGCGCTTGACGTCGCGCGTCATGCGCGGCGGCTTGCCCAGGATCACGTCGATGGGCACGTCCACCGGACGCACTTCATCGGCGCCCTGCGCGCGGATGGCGTCCAGGCCCGGCAGGCCCTCGCCGTCGACCACGCGCAGCTGGCGCTCTTCGGTGGCCACGCCCACCACCGCGTAGGGGCAGCGCTCGCGGCGCGCGATGGCGTCGAAGCGGTCCAGGTCCTGCGGCAGGATCGACAGGACGTAGCGTTCCTGCGATTCGTTGCTCCAGATCTCGGCCGGCGACAGGCCCGATTCTTCCAGCGGCACGCGCTTCAGGTCGAAGATGGCGCCACGGCCGGCGTCATTGACCAGCTCGGGGAAGGCGTTGGACAGGCCGCCCGCGCCCACGTCATGGATGGCGATGATGGGGTTGCGCTCGCCCTGCTGCCAGCAGCGGTCGATGACTTCCTGCGCGCGGCGCTCCAGTTCGGGGTTGCCGCGCTGGACGGAATCGAAGTCCAGCTCGGCCGAATTGCTGCCCATGCTGATGCTGGACGCGGCGCCGCCGCCCATGCCGATGCGAAAGCCCGGGCCGCCCAGCTGGATCAGCAGCGCGCCCGGCGGGATCACGTCCTTGTGCGTGAGGCCGGCGTCGATGCTGCCCAGGCCTCCCGCGATCATGATGGGCTTGTGATAGCCCCAGCGCGTGTCGCCGGCGGTCTGCTCGAAGCTGCGGAAATAGCCCAGCAGGTTGGGACGGCCGAATTCATTGTTGAAGGCGGCGCCGCCGATGGGGCCGTCGATCATGATGGACAGCGGCGAGGCGATGCGGTCCGGCAGGCCGTGATGGTCGGCTTCCCAGGGCTGCGGCGCGTCCGGAAAGCGCAGGTGCGACACGGTGAAGCCGGTCAGGCCGGCCTTGGGCTTGGAGCCTCGGCCGGTGGCGCCTTCGTCGCGGATCTCGCCGCCCGCGCCGGTGGAGGCGCCGGGGAACGGCGCGATGGCGGTCGGGTGGTTGTGCGTTTCCACCTTCATCAAGGTGTGCACGGTGGTGTCGCGGCGGATGTAGCGGGCCTGGTCGGCGCCCTCGCCCGCCGCGCCCGGCAGACCGGGCACGCCGGCCTGGAAGCGCTGGGCCGGACCGCCTTCCATGATGGCGGCGTTGTCGGAATAGGCGACCACGGTGCCGGCGGGCTGGGCCTTGTGGGTGGCGCGGATCATGCCGAACAGCGTGTTGGGCTGTTCCTGGCCGTCGATCACCCACTGGGCGTTGAAGATCTTGTGGCGGCAGTGCTCGCTGTTGGCCTGGGCGAACATCATCAGCTCGACGTCGGTGGGGTCGCGCCCCAGGTCGCTGAAGGACTTGGCCAGGTATTCGATTTCGTCGTCGGACAGCGCCAGGCCCAGCGTGGCGTTGGCCTCGACCAGCGCCTCGGCGCCGCGCGCCTGCACGGCCACGGTGCGCATGGGCTTGCCGGCCAGCGTCTGGAACAGCGCCTGGCCGTCGAAGCCGGCGTCGACCACGGTTTCGGTCATGCGGTCATGCAGGCAGTCGGCGGCGCGCGCCAGCATGGCGGCATCGAAGCTCTTGGCGCCCAGCAGGCCGCGCTCGGGCGTGATCACGTAGCGCACGCCGCGCTCGATGCGGCGCACGGCGTCCAGGCCACAGTTGTGGGCGATGTCGGTGGCCTTGCTGGCCCACGGGGAAATCGTGCCCAGGCGCGGGATGACCAGCAGTTCCAGGCTCTTGGCGGGCGCATCGCCGGTCACGGGCGTGCCGTAGTCCAGCAGTTGGGCCAGCTGTTGCTGCTGCGCGGCCGTCAGGGCGGCATCGGTGTTGACGAAGTGCTCGTAGCGGGCGGAGATGTCGGCCACCGGCAGGCCGGCCTCTTTCAGTTGCGCCAGCAGGCGATCGCGGCGGAAGGAGGACAGGACGGAGGAACCAGGCAGATGCTGAACAAGGGACACGATGCGGGCGCCGTATTTGAGGAAGGAGCAAAACAAGGATTTTACCTGTTAAGCGGGTTTTCCCGGAGCGCGCGCGCGGGCGGCGTCCGATGGTCCGCTTCCGGCGCGGTGTTACAAAAAAATTCGAGCCTGATCAATCTTCGATCCCGCATCGCAGCATTCATGAAAATCCATGAATCTCCTGCAAATTCTGCCTGGCCATCGCGATTTCCGAAAATCTGATCCCGCATTGCAACATGCACAGCCAGCGCCAAAAACGCGGGAAAACACGAACACCCCAGCCGGGAACCCGACGGTAGGATGCTGCGACACTTCCTCCAATCCGCGCTCAACGCCGCGCCAGCCGCAACGCCTCACAATGTCCCGCTCCGACGCCCACCCAGAGCCCGCCGAACCGATTCTTCCCGTTGAACCCGAACCCGACGTGAAAGTGCCGCTGGCCATCGAGGACTGGCTGGCCGTGATCTTGCTGGCGGCGCTGGCGCTGATCACCTTCGTGAACGTGCTGGTGCGCTACTTCACCGACCAGTCCTTCGCCTGGACCGAGGAAATCTCCGTCTTCCTGCTGATCGTGCTGACCATGGCCGGCGGCAGCATGGCCTTCGTGCGCAACCACCACATCCGCATCGAGATCCTGGCCGACAGCGGCTCGCCGCGACGCCAGCGCATCATGGCCCTGGTCGCCAACGGCTGCGTGCTGCTGTTCTTCGTGCTGCTGACGGTGCTGTCGGTCAAGCTGGTGGCCGACGAATACATCTACGAAGAGACCTCGCCCGCCATTGGCGTGCCGACCTGGTGGTATTCGATCTGGCTGCCGGTGATGGCCGCCGCCATCTCGCTGCGCGTGCTGGGCGCGATGCGCCGCATCCTTCGGAGCCCCGCATGATCGCCGCCATCCTGTTCGGGGTCTTCATCGTCCTGATGCTGATCGGCGTGCCGGTGGGCGTGGCACTGGGCCTGGGCGGCACGGTGGCCATCGTGCTGTCCAACCTGGACACGCCCTGGTATGGCCTCCTGACCGTGCCGCAGAACTTCTACGCCGGCCTGGCCAAGTACCCGCTGCTGGCGATCCCGATGTTCGTGCTGGTCGGCTCGATCTTCGACCGCTCGGGCGTGGCCAAGCGCCTGGTGGATTTCGCCATCGCCATCGTCGGGCGCGGCCCGGGCATGCTGCCGCTGGTGTCGATCGCCGTGGCCATGTTCCTGGGCGGCATCTCCGGCTCCGGCCCGGCCTGCGCGGCCGCCGTGGGCGCGGTGATGATCACCGCCATGTCGCGCGCCGGCTATCCGGGCTCGTTCTCGGCCGCGGTGGTGGCCGCCGGCGCCGCCACCGACATCCTGATCCCGCCCTCGGTGGCCTTCATCATCTACTCGGTGCTGGTGCCGGGCGCCTCGGTGCCGGCGCTGTTCGCCGCCGGCATGGTGCCCGGCATCCTGGCCGGCTTCGCGCTGATCATCCCGGCCGTGTGGCTGTCGCGCAAGCACAAGATGGGCGGACTGGAAGCGCACCTGCCGCGCCCGCCGTTCTGGCAGAGCCTGCGCGAGGCGTCCTGGGGCCTGGCCGCGCCGGTGCTGATCCTGGGCGGCATGCGCATGGGCTGGTTCACGCCGACCGAGGCCGCCGTGGTGGCGGTGTTCTACGGCCTGTTCGTGGGCATGTTCATCCATCGCAGCATCAAGCCGCGCGATCTGTTCACTATCCTGCGCGAGGCCGCCGAGCTGTCGGCCGTGATCATGCTGGTGGTGACGCTGGCCGGCATCTTCGCCTGGGCCCTGTCCACGCTCAGCGTGATCGACCCGATCACGCACGCCATCGTCAATTCCGGGCTGGGCGAATGGGGCGTGCTGGCGCTGCTGATCCTGCTGCTGATGACGGTGGGCATGTTCCTGGACGGCATCTCGATCTTCCTGATATTCGTGCCGCTGCTCATGCCCATCGCCAATGCCTATGGCTGGGATCCGGTGTGGTTCGGCGTGATCCTGACGCTGAAGGTCGCGCTGGGCCAGTTCACTCCGCCGCTGGCGGTGAACCTGATGGTGTCGTGCCGCATCGCGCGGGTGCCGATGGAATCGACGGTGCCCTGGGTGGTGTGGCTGCTGGGCGCGATGTTCCTGGTGCTGGTGGCGGTGCTGGTGTTCCCGCAACTGGCGCTGTGGCTGCCGCACAAGCTGGGATATTGAACGCCGGGCGCGCGCCGCGCGCCGGCCTGGACGTGTACGGACATCACAACGAGAAGAGAGGAGACGCAAGATGAAATTCCGCAATTGGATCGCCGCCGCCTTGAGCACGGCCGCCGTGGCCGCCCTGGCGCCCGCCCACGCGCAGACCTACAAGCCCGAGTACAAGCTCTCCATCGTCGTCGGCACCACCTTCCCGTGGGGCCAGGGCGCCGAGATCTGGTCCAACCTGGTGCGCGAGCGCACCCAGGGCCGCATCAACATCAAGGTCTATCCCGGCACCTCGCTGGTCCAGGGCGACCAGACCCGCGAATTCACCGCCATCCGCCAGGGCGTGATCGACATGGCCGTGGGCTCGACCATCAACTGGTCGCCGCAGGTCAAGCAGCTGAACCTGTTCTCCCTGCCCTTCCTGATGCCCGACTACGCCGCCATCGACGCGCTGGTGCAGGGCGAGGTCGGCAAGGAGATGTTCAAGCTCATCGAGAAGGCCGGCGTGGTGCCGCTGGCCTGGGGCGAGAACGGCTACCGCCAGCTGTCGAACTCCAAGCGCGAGATCAAGCGCCCCGAGGACATGAAGGGCATGAAGCTGCGCGTGGTGGGCTCGCCGCTGTACATCGACACCTTCACCGCGCTGGGCGCCAATCCCACGCAGATGAGCTGGGCCGACGCCCAGCCGGCGCTGGCCAGCGGCGCGGTCGACGGCCAGGAGAACCCGCTGTCCATCTACACCGGCTCCAAGCTCTACACCGTGGGCCAGAAGTACCTGACGCTGTGGAACTACGTGGCCGACCCGCTGATCTTCGTGGTCAACCGCGAGGTCTGGAACTCCTGGTCCGAGAAGGACCGCGAGATCGTGCGCCAGGCCGCGCTGGACGCCGGCAAGCAGCAGATCGTCATCGCGCGCAAGGGCGTGACGCCGGAAGACCCGTCGCTGCTCAAGGAAATCGAAGGACACGGCGTCACCGTGACCTCGCTGTCCCAGGCCGACCACGACGCCTTCGCCAAGATCACCAAGCCGGTCTACGACAAGTGGAAGAAGCAGATCGGCGAGGACCTGGTCAACACCGCCGAGAAGGCGATCGCGGCCCGCAAGAAGTAAAGGCCAAGAAGCACACCGCAAGGATTTAGCAGCAAGCCCAGGGGGAAAGGCGGCCATCATGAGCCGCCGCCGGGCCGTTTCCCGAGGCAGCCGCAGCGCGCCAGCGCGAAGAGCCGCCCGGGAGACCGCCACAAGCAAGGCCGGAACGCAGGTTCCGCCGATCTAGGACGGGCGCCGGCCACAAG
>NZ_JCBANG010000132.1:0-12598 GCF_059760905.1 Achromobacter sp. 1011811831 | reverse complement strand
ATATATACAGATGACTGTATGGTATAATGATAATGGTCAATCACTTCCTCACAGTATCAGCAGTTGTTCATGCCAATGTCATATCTTTTTTTTTTTTTTTTCAAAGAAAAAGACGGCATACGAGTTCCCTTGTTGCGTCTCGGGGGCTCGGAGATGTGTAAAAGAGACGGGTGCCGCGCGGCGCGGCGCTTTTGCGGCCGTGGTGCGGGGCGCGGCGCGCGGCCGCCTCGAAGATATGCTCCATTTCGTCCAGGCTTTCGCGCGCCGCCGCGCTCAGCGGCTCGGCGGCTTCCAGCACCCGCTTCATCTCTTCCAGCGCGGTGCGGATGGCGGCGGGCGTTTCGCCCTCCAGCAGGCGCGGCATGGCCTGGATGGCGGCGGGCGCGTCCAGCGTCAACATCAGCGCCTGGTCGCGGGTCAGGTCCTTGAATTCCTGCAGCGTGATGGCGTTGTTTGACTCGGCGCGCATCTTGCGGATCAGCGCGAAACTGCGTTCGTCCAGGCCACCCTCGGCGCCGGCCACGTACAGCAGCATGCGCACGGCGGCCACGAGCAGCCCGCCTTCCTGCAGCTGCGAGCGCAGCTCGGCGGCGCGGGCCGCCATGAAGTCGCGGTGTTCGGGCGATACGCCGGGATGGCGGCGCGGCAGGCCGTCCTGCGCGCCCAGGCCGGCCAGGTCCTGCACCACTGGTGAACCATAGATGCTCATGAAGCTACGCTCGGCGGCCGAGTCGCGCAATTCCTGCCAGATGTTGAGGCTGGTCTCGATCCAGTTCGACACCATTTCCTGGGCCATCAGGAATGGATTGGCGGACGAGGCGGGCTGGCGGTGTTCGCGCACCTGCTCGGCCACGCGGGCGATGGGCGCGACCAGCGGGTTGCGGTCGGAAATCAGCTCGTAGGGAAGGCGCAACGGGTGCAGGCGCTGCAGCCATTCGGCCGACTGCGGCGTCACGGCGGCCCGCAGCCAGGGCTGCACGAAGCTGCGGTACATGCCCAGGTTGATGTCCGAGATGCGGGCCACGGCGGCGAAACGACGGTCGTCGTCTTCCTTGCGGTCGACAATGGCGCGCACGTCATCCAGGCGGCGCTCTTCGAACGACAGCACGTAGTCGCCCTGGGCCAGATCGGCGTTCGGCGTGTCCGGCGTCTTGTCGGTGATCTCGGCCTGATAGATGCCGGGAGGCAGCACATCGATCATGTCGATGTTCGACGTGAATTCCTGGTGTTCCTTGCGGGCCACACTGCCGGACACGAAGATGCCCAGATGGCCGATGCTCTCGTGCACGGCGTAGACGATGGTCTGGCCATGGGCCAGCACTTCGGCGTCATCCTGGTACAGATCGGGGATCCAGCCCAGCGCCTGCGGCGGCGGCGTGATGTTGTCGCCCTTGGAGCAGAACACCACGATGGGCGAGCGGATGTTGCGCAGGTCGATGCGGATGCCGTCGGACGTGACCAGCCCGGCGGTGGCCAGGCGGTTGCCCACGAACAGCTTGTCCACGATGTACTGGATCTCGGGGCCGTTCAGGAACACGTGGCCGCCCCACCATTTCTCGAAGCTCAGGTAGCGGCCCGCCTCGGTGTCGACCTTGGAGTAAAGGCTGTACTGCTTGCTCCAGAGGGTGTTGGCCGGGTTCAGGTTCTCGAAGTTCTGCACCAGCCAGGCGCCGTCGAACTTGCCGTTGCCGATGTCGCTGGTGAGCGCGGTGAGCCAGCTGCCGCCCAGCAGGCCGCCGGAATAGCGCATGGGGTTCATGCCGCGCCAGCCGGCCCAGTAGGACAGCGGCGCGCCGGCCACGATGATGGGGCCGAACAGCTCGGGCCGCACGGCGGCGGTCATCATGATCTGCCAGCCGGCCTGGCAATTGGCCACGACCACGGGCTTGCCTTCCGCGTCGGGATGGCGGGCGATGATCTCTTCCAGGAAGCGCGCCTCGGCCTGGATCACATCCTCGACCGTCTGGGTCGGCATGGGCTGGGGCAGGAAGGTGGCGAAATAGCAGGCATGTCCGGCGCGCAGCGCCACGCCGATCTCGCTTTCCGGCTTGAAGCCGCCGATGCCGGGGCCGTGGCCGGCGCGCGGGTCGACCACCAGGAAGGGGCGCTTGATCGGGTCGGTTTCGACGCCTTGGGGCGGCGTGATGCGCAGCAGGCCGTAGTTGACCGGACGGGGGAATTCGCGGCCATCCAGCACCAGCTCGTATTCCATGCTCAGCACGTTGGGCGCGCGCTTGGCCATGTGCTGGTGGTACTGGTTGCCGCGCTGGCGCATCACGTCGGCGTAGAGGACGCCGCGTTGCCAGGCATCCACTGCGTACTCATAGGCGGCCGTCCAGGGGTTGGCGGACGGGGCGGGGTCGCGATCCTTGCCGGGTTCGGCCATGGCGATCTCCTGTATAGGCGGGTAGCTTTCCGGCATGGATGCACGCCGGACCGATTCCAGAGTGGAACCGGTTGACTTGACCTCCCCATTACACCGCAATCGATGTTGCATCGCAACATAGGCGGGTTTGATACAGGTCAAACCTCGGCGGACTATGCGTCCCTTCTTATCGTTCCCGGCCGGCCTGCGCGTCGGGAGCGTCACTCGGGGTCGTGGCAGACGGCTTCGATGCGATTGCCGCAGGGATCGAGCAGGAAGGCGGCGTAGTAATGCGGGTGATAGTGCGGACGCAGGCCGGGCGCGCCGTCGTCGCGGCCGCCATGCGCCAGGCCGGCGGCATGGAAGCGGTCCACGGCGCTTCTGCTGGCCGCCTTGAAGCACCAGTGGCGACGCGCGTCGCTGCCGGCCTGCGGGGATGCGAAAACCGACAGATAGGTATGGCCGGCGTCGTCGGGGCGGCAGCGCTCGCCGTAGCCCAGGGCGTCCTCGCGGTCGTAGACCTTGGACGCGCCCAGCGCGCCCATCACCGCGTCATAGAACGGGCGCGCCTCGTCCAGTCGAGGGACCGTGATGGAGACGTGGTCGAGCAGCTGCATCGCGGCGCGTCGCCGGCGTCAGCGTCGCGCGGCCGCGTTGTGATCCAGCCACTTGCGAATGCTGGGGCGTTGCCACTGCGCCTCGGCATAGGCGCGCAGCGTGTCGGGCAACAGATCGTCCAGCCACAGGCGGCGCAGCGCGGTGGCCAGGTCGGCGTCGGCGATGCTCCAGGCGTCGAACAGCGTGGCCTGGCCGGCGCCGATCAGCGCGCCGCTGACCTGGATCAGCTTGGCCGCGGCCGCGTGGCCGTCGCCGGACAGGGGCTGGCCGGGCTGGTCCCAGAACACGGTTTCGGTCGGGCGCTCCTGGCGCAGGGCGCCCAGGTCGCTGCGCAGCCAGGCCTGCAGCTGGCGCGCGCGGGCGCGGGCCTGGGGGGCCTCGGGATACAGCGCCAGATGATCGGGCGCCGGATAGAGCTGCTCCAGGTATTCGGCGATGGCCGTCGATTCGGTCAGGTGGAAATCGCCGTGGGTCAGGGCGGGAACGCGGGACGTGAGGGAACGGCTCTGGAAGGGCACCATGCGCTGCTCGCCCGCCGACAGGTCGATGGGGCGCACTTCGAAGGCCAGTTTTTTCTCGGTCAGCGCGACATAGGCCGACATGGCGTAGGGGCTGAGGAACTGGGAATCGACGAATAGCGTGAAAGGGGCGCCCAATTGAGTTCTCCGGTCAGGCGGTTGCTGGATGATGTAGACAGGCCTTGGGCCGCGCCGCCGTGGCGATGCGGCCCTACAGCGTAACGCAATTGAAATTTCGCGTGTCGCGCGGGCGCCTCAGTCGACGATGAACAGGCGCGCGCCGGTGGGCGTGGACGAGCGGTGGGGCTCGGCCTGGTCCGCCACCTGATAGCTCATACCAGGCGTCAGTACGAAACGGCGGCCATCCTCGAGCTCGGTGTGCAGCTCGCCGTCCAGGCAGAAGAGGATATGGCCCTTGCTGCACCAGTGGTCCGCCAGGTAGCCGGGGGAATATTCCACCATGCGCACGCGTACATCGTCGAACTGGCGCGTGCGCCAGTAGGCGACGCCGGTTTCGCCGGGATGCTCGGTGCGTTCGACCTCGTTCCAGTCGGTGGTGCCGAAGGGGATGTTGCTCATCTTCATGATCGATCCTGCCCCGCGGTCGCGCGGGTGGTGGTTGCAAAGTGGGGGGATTCAGGCGGCCAGCTTCTTCTGCCAGAACATGGCGCGGCCCGTGTGCTCGTCCAGCGCGTAGCCTTCGTAGCCCTGCCTGCGGTACAGGCCCTGCGCCACCGCGTTGCCTTCCAGCACTTCCAGCGTGATCTTGCAGCAGCCCAGCGCGCGGCCGCGCTGTTCCAGCGCGGTCAGCAGCGCCTTGCCCACGCCCTGGCCCTGGAAGCGGGGCGAGACGCCCAGGTCGTGCAGGTTCAGCAGCGGACGGCAGGCAAAGGTGGAAAAGCCTTCGAGATAGATGGCCACGCCGGCCGGCTGGCCGTCCACGCGGGCCAGCAGCGCGCGCGCGGTGGGGCGGCGGGCCAGTTCGGGGATCAGGTCGCGGTGGACATGGGCCGGCAGGGGCGTGTTGCCGCCCATGGGGCCGCTGGCGTATTCGTCGAGCATGGCCAGCACCTGGCGGCCATGTTCCGGGTTGTTGAAATCGACGTCGATGATTTCCAGCATGATGGGGTTCCTGCGCTTCCGCCTTGTCGCATGGGCTCCTGGCTGCCTGCCGGCGGCCGGTCCCGGTTCTGGTTGCGCCGTCGTCGTTGGACGGCGTGCCGGGGCCGGCATGCGCGGCAAGCGGCCCCGTCCGCAATTATGGCGCGGTTGCCGACCGTCTGCGCCCACGCATTGAAAAAACGGCGCGCAGCCCCTATCTTCTATCCATTGGATGGCCGATTCCGGCGCGGCTGGCGGCTGCAACCCTTTCAATGGGCTGGGACATGGAGTTCAAGGACTACTACGGCATACTCGGCGTGGAGCGCGGCGCCTCGGACGACGAGATCCGTCGGTCCTACCGCAAGCTCGCCCGCAAATATCATCCCGACGTCAGCAAGGAAAGCGACGCCGAGGCCCGCATGCGCGACGTCAACGAAGCCTACGACGTGCTGCGCGACCAGGAAAAGCGCCAGGCCTACGACAACCTGGCGGCCGGCGTGTCGCCGGATGGCGGCTTCCAGCCGCCGCCCGGCTGGGACGAAGGTTTCGAGTTCCATCGCGGCGCGGCGCCCGGCGACGAGGCGCAATTCAGCGAATTCTTCTCGTCCCTGTTCGGCGGGGCGCGGCGGCATGCGCCGCAGCAGGACTTCCGCGCGCGCGGCGAAGACCATCACGCGGCGATCGAGGTCGACCTCGACGACGCGCTGCATGGCGCCACCCGCGACATCAGCCTGCGCTCGATGCGGGTGGACGATCAAGGCCGCCCGCAGATGAGCACGCGCACCCTGAGCGTGCGCATTCCGGCGGGCGTGCGCGAAGGCCAGTACATCCGCCTGGGCGGGCAGGGCATGCCGGGTTACGGCGGCGGCGAGAACGGCGACCTGTATCTCGAAGTGCGCTTCAAGCCGCATGCGCGCTATCGCGCCGAGGGCCGTGACCTGTACATGTCCTTGCCCGTGGCGCCTTGGGAAGCGGCCCTGGGCGCGCAGGTCGAGGCGCCCACGCCCGGGGGCGCGGTGGAAGTGTCCATCCCCGCGGGGGCGGCCAATGGCCGCAAGCTGCGGCTGCGCGGCCGAGGCATACCTGGCGATCCGCCTGGCGACCTGTATCTGGTGCTGGAATTGGCGCTGCCGCCGGCCGACACCGAGGCCGCCAAGCAGGCCTATCGCAAGATGCAGCAGGATCTGCCCTTCAACCCGCGCCGGCACCTGGGAGCCTGAACATGAAGAAAGTCGTCATCGCCAGCGCCACCGTGGTGGGCAAGTCGCAGCCACTGGACGCAAACGAGCTGGCGCACGCCTGCGGCGCCGAAGTGGAATGGGTGGCCCGCCTGGTGGAGGTGGGCATCGTCAGCGCCGCCGGCGACCGCCGGGAAGAATGGCGGTTTCACAGCCTGGACCTGCGGCGCGCCCGCGAGGCACGCCGGCTGGAACGTGATTTCGACGCCGGTCTGGACGCCGTGGCGCTGATTCTGGATCTGAGCCAGGAAGTGCGCAGGCTGAAGGCGCAACTGCGTGTGCTGGGGGGAGACGCGGAGTAGGCGTTGCGTGGATGCAAACGTGGCGTGACCACCCGGGGCGGCCAGGTGAAGCGGTTTCAGACTGGCGACCAGGGGTTCAGCAGCAGCGTGCACAGGGGCGAGAAGTCGGCCACATTGCGCGTGACGACGATCATGCCGTGTACCAGTGCGGTGGCGGCGATAAGGGCGTCTCGTTCAGAGCGCCGGTCCGGCACGTGCAAGGCGGCGCAGCGCCGTGCAATCTTGGTGTCGATCGGCAAGACCTGGGCGGAGAACGCTGGCAGGACGCGGCCATTCATCCAGGCGCGCAGCACGATGCCCTGTCGTGGATCCTTGCGCTCCGCTCTTTGAATGCCGATTTCCAGTTCCATGACGGTAATGGCGGAAAGGAACAGCGTGGACGTGTCCACATTCGACGCCCATCTACAAACGTTGGCGTCGGCCGTGCCGGCGCCTGCCTTGCGTAGTTCGGAGATGACATTGGTGTCGAGTACGTACCTCATCGAACGACCGAGTGCTGAAAGACGAGATCCAGCCGGGGCGGATCGAATTCGATGTCGGCGAGGCCGGGCATGGACAATGCCGCCAGGAGCGTCCGCCGTTGTTCTGGTTGATCGGAAGACTGAACCGGACGCGGCTGGGCTTGCGGGGGAGTGAGGTGACCTTCGGCGCAGATTGCCGGCCGTAGCTGCGAGAGAAAACGGCCCGTCATGCGCGGGGCGGGAGTAGGGTAGGCTCGGCGGGCGATATTTGAGTACACGGCGCGGGTCATGACGGCATCTCCTGGCCCCGGGGAGTCGGGGCATGGACGTCACCTTACCCGTGGCTGCCGGGGTCGCCTATTCGTAGATGCCGAAACCACCGCCGCGCCTGGCTGGCGCGGCTCAGCCCGCGCCCTTGATCCGCTCGCGCAGCTCGGCCTGCCACTGCGCCGGCCGGCCCAGGTAGCGGCCCGGCTCCAGCAAGGCATAGCCGCCCTTGCGTTCCAGGGCGAAGGTCGGGAAGCCCGAGCCGCCGATCTGCGACAGCAGGCGGCGGCTTTGCGCGATGTGATCAAGCGTGGCGGCGCCGGCCGCGTCGGCCTGGGCGGCCGCGTAGGCGTCGGCGTCCAGGCCGATCTCGGCCGCCAGCTCCCGCAGCACGGCGGGATCGGCGATGCGCCGCCCTTCGACGTAATGGGCACGCTGGATGCGCTTGAGCAGGTCCAGCCCGCGGCCGGCCAGGTTCTCGGCGGCCAGGATGGCGGTGGTGGGCGGTTCGGAATCGAACACGGCGCCGCCGTCGCGCAGCAGGCCATCGAAATAATCGGCGCCGAACAGCTGGCCGGTCAGGCCGGCGATGCGCTCGTCATGCGGCATGACGTAGCGCCGCAGCGCGTCGGTGACGGGCTGGCGGTTGCTGCCGGCCATCATGCCGCCGCCGTGGATGGCGATGGCCAGGCCCGGCACGGCGCGAGCGGCGTCCACCAGCGGCGCGGCGCCGTAACACCAGCCGCACAGCGGGTCGTAGATGTAGTGGAGGATGGGAGAGGAGGCGTTCATGGCGTCATGTTAGGCGCCGGACGCGGCGGCAGATAGCCTGGCGCGGTAGCCAGACTGTTGCGCCAGCCGCGCGGATGTTCCGCGCGGCCGCGAGGCCTTATCCCGCGATGCGCACGCCGACCCAGAACAGGCCGGCGGCCAGCAGCATCGAGGCGGGCAGGGTCAGCACCCAGGCCAGCAGGATGTTGCGCACGGTGCCGCCCTGCAGGCCGCTCTTGTTCGCGATCATGGTGCCGGCGATGCCCGAGGACAGCACGTGCGTGGTCGACACCGGCAGGCTGAAGACGTTGGCCAGGCCGATGGCGCCCATGGCGGTCACCTGTGCGGACATGCCCTGCGCGTAGGTCATGCCCTGCTTGCCGATCTTCTCGCCCACGGTCAGCACCACGCGGCGCCAGCCGACCATGGTGCCGGCGCCCAGCGCCAGCGCCACGGCGACGATCACCCAGAAGGGCGCGTATTCGGTGGTGGCGGTCAGGTCGGTGCGCAGGCGTTGCAGGTCGGCGCGTTCGCGGGCCGGCAGTTCCTTCAGGCGCGCGACCTTCTTGGCCGTGTCGTCCAGGCACAGCAGGTAGCGGCGCACGTCGATGCGCTTGGCGGCTGGCAGGTCGCCGTAGTGGCTCACGCCCTGCAGGTCGGCCTGCAGCGCGGCGATGGTGGGCAGCGTCAGTTCGGGATCGCAGCGGAAGCTGGGCGGCAGGTCCGAGGCGCCGCCGCCGCGCTTGAGCGCCAGATAGTCGCCCAGCGTGGCTTCGTTGCGGTGGTAGAACGCGCTCAGGTGCGTGGCGGCGTCGCGGGTGCGTTCGATCTGGTAGGTGGTGCTGTTGGTGTCCAGCACGAAATTGGCGGGCACGATGCCGATCAGCACCAGCATGATCAGGCCGATGCCTTTCTGGCCATCGTTCGAGCCGTGCACGAAGCTCACGCCCATCGCCGACAGCACCAGCACCAGGCGGTTCCAGAACGGCGGGTGTTTCTTGTTGTCCAGTTCGCGCCGTTGCTCGGGCGTCTTGTGCATCTTCGACAGCGGTAGCCAGCGCTTGAGCGCCAGCAGCAGGCCGCCCGCGATCAGGAAGCCCGCCACCGGCGAGACCACCAGCGACAGGCCGATGTCGATGGCCTTGCCCCAATTGACGCCGTCGCCCAGCGGCAGGTCGGTGATCAGCGCATTGGCCAGGCCCACGCCCAGGATGGAGCCGATCAGCGTGTGCGAGCTGGAGGCGGGGATGCCGAAATACCAGGTGCCCAGGTTCCAGGCGATGGCGGCGGCCAGCATGGCGAACACCATGGCCAGGCCGCGTCCGGTATCCACGTTGATCAGCAGTTCGACCGGCAGCAGGTGGACGATGGCATAGGCCACGCCCACGCCGCCCAGCAGCACCCCGAGAAAATTGAAGATCCCCGACAGCACTACCGCCAGGTGCGGCGGCATGGCCTTGGTGTAGATCACCGTGGCGACGGCGTTGGCCGTGTCATGGAAGCCGTTGATGAATTCGAAGGCCAGGACGAAGGTCAGGGCCAGCACGAGGCTGAGGCCGACCCAGAGGTCTAGGCCATGGAAGAGGTCGAACATGGAGGCGGGGGGAGGTTCCGGCGAAGGTGCCGATTATTGCAGATTTGTGACCTGTCCCCGATGAGTCCGGACAAGCTCCCTGCATGGCGCCGGCCCGGGGCGGAAGAATGCGATAGCATCCGGGTTTCGGCGCCACCAGCGGATACGCGCGGCCGGCCGCCGCCAGTTCCTCCATTCCTCGCCATCCCGCCATGAACGCCTTCGCCCGCCTAGTCCGCAGCCACCCTGACGAATTGCTCATCGGCCTGGTATCCGTGTCCGACCGCGCCTCCGCGGGCGCCTACCAGGACCAGGGCCTGCCCGCGCTGCGGGAATGGCTGGGGATGGCGCTGGCCTCGCCCTGGCAGGCGGTGGACCGGCTGATCCCGGATGAGCGCGAAGGCATTACCCGGACCCTGATCGAGCTGGTCGACGATTGCGGCTGCGATCTCGTGCTGACCACGGGCGGCACCGGCCCGGCCCGGCGCGATGTGACGCCCGAGGCCACCCTGGACGCTGGGACCCGCGAAATGCCGGGCTTCGGCGAGCAGATGCGCCAGATCAGCCTGCGTTTCGTGCCTACCGCCATCCTCTCTCGTCAGGTCGCGGTGATTCGGGAGACGGCCGAACACGCCGCCTTGATCGTCAACCTGCCGGGTCAGCCCAAGTCCATCCGCGAAACGCTGGAGGGCCTGAAGGGCGATGACGGCGCCACCCTGGTGCCAGGTGTGTTCGCCGCCATTCCATATTGCATCGATCTGATCGGCGGTCCCTATGCCGAGACCCGGCCCGAGGTGATCGCCGCCTTCCGCCCGAAATCGGCGCGCCGCGCGCAGCAGGCCTGAGCGGCCGCTGCGGTATAGTTTTTTCCTTGCCTATCAACCCCGTCTTGAGATGCCCGCCGACATGAAGGTCCGCCTCGCCCTGTCCCTCACCATTCTCGCCGCGCTGTCGGCCTGCGCCAATGTCAAGGACGTGCGCAGCCGCGATCCTGTCTTCTATGGTTCCACCCAGCGCAGCGCCGAGGATTACACCGCCTGCGTGGCGAGCGCCTGGAAGGCGCAGGGCATCAAGTTCGAGCAGAAGGCCGTACGCAACGGCTTCGAACTTGTGCAAAGCGATAGCCTGGGCGTGGAGGCGGTGCTGACCACCACGCATTGGAAGGGCAAGACCGAGACCCGCCTGTCCACCCGCATCAACCGCCGCGATCAGACCATGATCGAGCCGGCCAACCTGTGCCTGTGATCATGATGGGCACGAAGCGCCGCGACGTGCTGCGGCTGGGCGTGGCCGCGGCGACCCTGTTCGCCGCCGCGCCGCTGCGCGCGCAGCAACAGCAGGGTTTCATTTCCCGCAAGCTCAACGCCCCGGTGCCGGGCGGCGTGGCCGTGCTGGCGCTGGGCGATGGCCCGACGGCGCCGGAGGTCACGTTCCTGGAACGGCGCGCGCTGGTCGTGCGCGAGGAAGGGCGTCAGTGGATCGCCGTGGTGGGCATTCCCCTGTCGGTCAAGGCGGGCGAGCAGCGGGTGTCGATCCGCGACGCCAAGGGCGCGCGCGAGCTGGCCTTCACGGTCCGGCCCAAGGAATACGCCGCGCAGCGCATCACGCTCAAGAACCCGCGCCAGGTCAATCCCAGCGACGAGGACATGAAGCGCATCGAGCGCGAAATGGCCGAGCAGAGCGCGGCCAATCGAAGCTATCGCGCTGGCGTGACGCCCAGCAACCTGATTCTGGACCGTCCGGTGCAGGGCGGTCGCCTGTCGAGTCCCTTCGGCCTGCGGCGCATCTTCAACGGCGAAGAGCGCAATCCGCATTCCGGGCTGGATTTCGCGGTGCCTGCCGGCACGCCGATCAAGGCGCCGGCCGCTGGCGTGGTGACGCTGGTGGGGGACTATTTCTTCAACGGCAAGACCGTGTTCCTGGACCACGGCCAGGGCATGGTCAGCATGTTCTGCCACATGTCGGCCATCGACGTGAAGGTGGGGGACGAGGTGCCGCGTGGCGGGGTGGTGGGCAAGGTGGGCGCCACGGGCCGCGCCACGGGGCCGCATCTGCACTGGAACGTCAGCCTGAACGATGCGCGGGTCGATCCCGCGATCTTCATCGGCGCCTTCAAGCCCTGATTGTCGCCGCGCAGGCGCGCGGTGGCCTGGCGCTCAACCCGCCAGCGCGGATTCGGCCGGGTCAGGCCGGGCGGCGGGCTGCTGCAGCGCGATCCGGTGCAGCGCGTACTGGTGCACGCGTTCGGCGTAGAGCATCTGTTCGTGGAGCTGCAGCAGTTCGGCTTCCTGTTCGTCCAGGCAGTTATCGAACTTGATCTTGGCGTCGGCGTAGGTCAGCCCGGTGTTGCGCAGGCTGTTGATGAAGGCCTCGCGCGACTGGCTGAGCAGACGCAAGCCGTTTTCGCCCTTGGCGAATTTCCTGCGCGCGCGGTCAAGCTGGTCGGCGGCGGCTTGCAACTCTTGGTTCAGGTCCATCTTGCTTCATGCGTGTGCCGCCGGCAGGGCGCGGGCGGGAATACGGCATTTTTCCATGAACCGCCGCATCCTGCATTACGGCACGGCGCCGGCCGGGGTTAAGCGGCCACGCCGTCCGTCATTGCGCGTCTTAGCGGCGATGCGCGGGCGGGCGGCTGGTGGGGGCGGGACCGCGCTCGTCCTTGTGGCGGAAATTGATGCGGCCCTTGGTCAGGTCGTAGGGGGACATTTCCAGCGTGACGCGATCGCCGGCCAGGATGCGGATGCGGTGCTTGCGGATACGGCCCGACGCGTAGGCGCCGACTTCGATGCCGTTGTCCAGCTTCACGCGGTAGCGGCTGTCGGGCAGCACTTCGTCAACGATGCCGTCCAGTTCGATGAGTTCTTCTTTTGCCATGGTCTACTCCTTGATCAATGCGCGGCGCCATGCGGGCGGCATGGCATGCCGCGTGAGCGGCGACGCGTGCCGGAGGCTGTAAGCCGGGTCCGGCGGTTGGAACGCAAAACGTCCGGGCAGGCGCGGGTAAGGGCCACGGCATCCCGAGTGGATGTCTGAAATGACGGATACCTGCGCCGCGAGGCGCTGGGGTGCGCGCGATGCGCGGCTTGGTCGCAGCCGGGCGCTGCGCGCGAGGCTGGAAGAAGCGTGGGAACGGTTGCCGAAGCCTTGGGGCAAGAGGCGCTCGCTCAGGAAAACCGGCCAGGACGCTTGTAGTGCGATGCGGCGTCGAAACCAGGTTTTTGCGGAAAAATCACGGGCTTATGTTAACGCAACGCGCATGCTTTAGCCAGTTCTTATCCGGCCGACAGCCACGATAGTAGTAATTGAACGACGCGTTTGGGCGAGGCGCCCGCGTCCGCCAACGGACGCGGCGGGGGCGCCAGGCCCGCCGGCGCGATACAGGGC
>NZ_JCBANG010000131.1:0-12667 GCF_059760905.1 Achromobacter sp. 1011811831 | reverse complement strand
CGGGAAGCGTCAGGCTTCCCGCGAGCGGCGTCTTTTTTATTCCGGATCGTTCATCACGTCCAGCGCGATGTCCGCGCGAGGCTTGCGGTCGTACACGCGCAGCGTGACTTCGCCATCGCGGATCTCGAACACGGCGGTGGCCAGCGTGTTCTCGCCGTCCGGGTCGTCGCGGTCCGTGCGCAGGATTGGCAATTCGCCCTCGGTGTCGTGCAGCGCGCTCAGCAGCTCGGCGCCGTCGGTCGCGGGCGACCAGCTGTCGACGATGCCTTCGATGCGGTGCTGGCGCGCGCGGGACGAGTCGGTGACGACCTGCGGCAGGGCGGCGGTGTCGGCGTGGATCATGTGGTTGGCGTGGCCGTAGCGCGCGCCGATCTCCTGGATCGAGACATCGCCGGGCAGCACTTCCACGCTGAACAGCCTGGCATCCTGGGCCGAGCCCAGCGTGTGATGAAAGCCGCCGGCGCAGGGCGTGGCGCGCAGCAGCTGCACGGCCTCTTCCAGCGTGGCGCAGTCCAGCGCTGCGCGCGCCAGGAACATGCGCGGCACGCCTTCATGCCGTTGGCGCGCGCGCAGGTTGTTGATGGTCTGGACCAGTCCGGCGCGGTTGGCGCCGAAGGTATGGCCCGGCAGCGAGCCGGGGTAGTAGAAGCCGAGATAGCCGGGCGCGTCATCCAGCGCCACATCCACCAGGTGGCAGCGGCCATACAGATAGGGGTCGCCATCTTCGTTGTGGCCGATCCAGCGCGCGCCATCCGCCGACTTCAGGGCCGCCGAGGTGCAGCCGTCGGTGGTCTTGTGCAGCAGGTCGCCGCGACAGTTCCACAGGAGCGCGTCGGCCAGCGGCATGTCCAGGCCCTCGGCCAGTCCTTCGAATTCCTCCCATACGGCTGGCAGCGCCGCCTTGGCCTGCGCCGCCAGCGCGTCCAGGTAGGGATGCCCGCGCCATGGGCGCAGCGTTTCCCAGGTCTCGCTCTGGTCCAGGTAGGCGGACATCAGCGGGCGCGCCAGCTTGCCCAGCGCCTGTCCAACCTGCCGGCGCGTGCCGGCGATGCGTACATGCTTGTATGGCATGGGGGATTCTCCGGGGTGTCATGCGGATTGTAATTTTTCTAAGCTCTGGCGGGTGGGGACGGATGCGTTAAGATCGCCAATGCGTTGTGCCGGCGATCCCGGCGCTGCCCCAGGAATCATGCCCCGACGACAAACCCGGGGGGCCTCGAGTGTCCCCCAAGAGGAGAGTTACATGATCAAACGCAAGTTCGCCGCCGCGCTGGTCGGCCTGTCCGTAGCCATGTTCGGCGCCGCCTCGTCGGCCCAGGCCAGGGAACTGGTCGTGGCCACCGACACCGCTTTCGTGCCTTTCGAGTTCAAGCAGGGCAATACCTATACCGGCTTCGATGTGGACCTGTGGGCGGCCATCGCCAAGGAGCTCAAGCTTCAGTACAAGCTCCAGCCCATGGACTTCAACGGCATCATCCCGGGCCTGCAGACCAAGAACATCGATGTGGCGCTGGCCGGCATCACCATCCGCGACGACCGCAAGAAGGTCATCGACTTCTCCGATCCCTACTACGAAAGCGGCCTGGCCATCCTGGTCGGCGACAAGAACACCGACATCAAGGACGCCAAGTCCCTGGCCGGCAAGTCCGTCGCCGTCAAGACTGGCACCGCCACGGTGGACTTCCTGAAGGCCCAGGTGCCTGACGCCAAGCTGAAGCTGTTCCCCAATATCGACAACGCCTATCTCGAGCTGGCCACGGGTCGCGTCGACGCCGCTGTGCATGACACGCCCAACGTGCAGTACTACGCCAACACCGCCGGCAAGGGTCGCGTGAAGGTGGTGGGCTCGGTCAAGAGCGGCGACTTCTACGGCATCGCCTTCCCCCAGGGCAGCGATCTGGTCCCGCAGGTGAACAAGGCGCTCGCCACGCTCAAGGCCAACGGCGAGTACGACGCCATCTACACCAAGTGGTTCGGCAAGAAGCCCTGAGCATTGCCGCGTTTGGCTTTTCGGTAGTTCGGGGTTGCCCGGCAGCGGTTCGATCCGGTCGTTTCCTGCGGGACGGCCGGATCCGGCGAAGGGCGGCTCCGAGCCGCCCGGCGCTGGCCGGCATCCCCGCCTGGTAGCGGCGCGCATGGGCGCCTGAGGGGGAAATCGTGGAATTCGACTGGTCAGTCATCCGGGACGCGCTGCCCAACCTGCTCGAAGGGACCTTGATGACCGTCAAGATCACCTTCTGGGGCTTGTTCGGCGGGTTCCTGCTCGGCGCGCTTTCCGGCGTGGTCCGGGCCTACGGGCATCCCATCCTGTCCGGCATCGCCCAGGTGTACGTCGCCGTCATCCGCGGCACGCCCATCGTGGTGCAGGTGATGTTCATCTATTTCGCCTTGCCCATCATGGCCGGAATCCGGGTGGACGCGGAATGGGCGGCCATCGTCACGCTGATGATCAATTCGGGCGCCTATATCTCCGAGATCGTGCGGGGATCGCTGCTGTCCGTGCACAAGGGCCTGAAGGAAGCCGGGCAGGCCATGGGACTGCCGTTCCACAAGATCCTGCTGCACATCATCGGGCCGGTGGCGTTCCGCCGCATGATCCCGCCGCTGGGCAACCAGTGCATCATCAGTCTGAAGGACTCCTCGCTCTTCATCGTGATCGGCGTGGCGGAGCTGACGCGGCAGGGACAGGAAATCATGGCCGCCAACTTCCGCGCGGTCGAGATCTGGTCCGCGGTGGCCATCGTCTACCTGATCCTGACCGGTGCGATGGCGCTGGGCCTGCGCCTGCTGGAAAAGAGGATGCGCATACTATGAGCATGGTTGAATTCCACAACGTCACCAAGCGCTTCGGCGAGTCCTTGGTGCTGAACGACATTTCACTGAACATCGACGCGGGCGAAGTCGTGGTGGTGGTCGGGCCGTCGGGCTCGGGCAAGTCCACCTTCCTGCGTTGCATCAACGTGCTGGAGACCATCAACGGCGGCGACCTGCTGGTCGACGGCCTGAGCGTGAAGGGCGACGCGGCCCAGGTGCGCGAGATCCGGCGCGAGGCCGGCATGGTGTTCCAGCAGTTCAACCTGTTCCCGCAGATGACGGCGCTGGAGAACGTCATGTTCGGGCCCGTCCACACGCGCGGCATGGGCCGGGACGAATCGCGCAAGCTGGCCCAGG
Organism: Achromobacter sp. 1011811831; assembly: GCF_059760905.1. Lineage (NCBI taxonomy): Bacteria > Pseudomonadati > Pseudomonadota > Betaproteobacteria > Burkholderiales > Alcaligenaceae > Achromobacter > Achromobacter sp. 1011811831. Next base: position 9,496 of record NZ_JCBANG010000131.1, on the reverse strand, counting down.
AACTGCTGGGCAAGGTCGGCCTGGCCGAACGCATGAACCACTATCCGTCGGAGTTGTCGGGCGGCCAGCAGCAACGGGTGGCCATCGCCCGCGCGCTGGCGATCAAGCCCAAGCTGATGCTGTTCGACGAGCCGACCTCGGCGCTGGATCCGGAGCTGCGGCACGAAGTGCTGAAGGTCATGAAGGACCTGGCCGAGGAGGGCATGACGATGGTGGTCGTGACCCACGAGATGGAATTTGCCCGCAAGGTCGGCAGCCGGCTGATCTTCATCGACGGCGGCAAGGTGGCCCATGACGGTCCGCCCACGGAACTGCTGGGCAATCCGCCCAGCCAGCGCCTGCGGGATTTCCTGCAGCACGTGGCCTGAGCATTGCCGCCGACGCCGGCCTGCGCCGGCGGCTGCGCACCCGAAAGAGCGGACATCGTCCGCTCTTTTTCATTGAGGCCCTCGCATGAAGGGCGGTTCCGTCCATCCTCTCGGGCTGTTCCCTCTGACTGTCCTTGACGGCTCGCGATCCGGGGCGTCGGGTTGCGCACGCCTGCCCGTATATTTTTGAATCGTATGTTTCATGGTATCTACCTATAGATCAAACGTTTCATGAATTCTACGATGCGTTCCTGACCATGGCGCGGCGATCGGATGCACGCGCATGGCTGACTATGGGGAAAGGAGCGTGACATGAGCATCGCCGGCAACGCTGGGCAAGCAGGAACCATGGGCATGGGCGCGACCGCGCCGGCCAACGCGGAACGGGCGGCGTCCGCCTACGCCAAGGTGACCCGGCGCATCGTGCCGTTCATCGTCCTGTGCTACTTCTTCAGCTACCTGGATCGCGTCAACGTCGGCTTCGCCAAGCTGCAGATGCAGCAGGCGCTGGGCTTGAGCGACGTGGTCTACGGCATCGGCGCCGGGATCTTCTTCTGGGGCTACATGCTGTGCCAGGTGCCCAGCAGCCTGTTGATCTACAAGCTGGGCATGCGGCGCTGCATGGCGGCCATCATGATCCTGTGGGGCCTGGTGTCGGCGGGCACCATGCTGGTGACGACGCCCACCGAGTTCTACGTGGCGCGCTTCCTGCTCGGCGTCACCGAGGCGGGATTCTTCCCGGCAGCCGTCATGTACTTGAACAAATGGTATCCGGCGGATCGCCAGGCGCGCATCATGTCCATCCTGTTCCTGGCCATGCCGCTGGGCATGGTGCTGGGCGGGCCGATCTCGGGCGCACTGATGACGGGCACGCATGACCTGCATGGCCTGCAAGGCTGGCAGTGGATGTTCCTGCTGGAAGCCTTGCCGGCGATCCTGCTGGGACTGCTGGTGCTGCGCATGCTGCCGGAATCGCCGCAGGCCGCTGCGTGGCTGACGCCGGAGGAGGCGGCGGCCGTCAGCGGCGCGCTGTCGGCCGAGAACGCGCGCAAGAGCAGCCGTCTCGTGGATGCGCTGAAGAACCCGATCCTGTGGATGTTGATGGCCATTTGCCTGTTGTTCAATATCGGCAACTACGGGCTGGTGTTCTGGCTGCCCACCATCATCCAGTCGACCGGCATGCAGTCGCCGCTGGAGATCGCGTTCCTGACGGCGATTCCCTACGGCGTGGCCTGTGTCGTGATGAACCGCAATGCCGCGCACGCCGAGCGCAGCGGCGAGCGCCGGCTGCACACGGCGATACCGATATTGGTGGCGGCCGCGGGCATGTGGGCCAGCACGCTGTTCCCGCACAATACGGTGGCGGCGATGGTGTTCCTGACCATCGGCGTGTCCGGCCTGATGGCCACGCTGGCCATGTTCTGGGGGCTGCCGGGCCGCATCCTGGCCGGCACCGCCGCCGCCGGCGGCATCGCCCTGATCAACAGCGCCGCCAGCCTGGCCGGGCTGATCGGCCCGGTGCTGATGGGCGGCGTCAAGCAATGGACCGGCAGCATCTCGATCGCGGTGCTGGTGCTGGCCGCGCTCATGCTGGCGGCGGCGCTGCTGATTCTTGCGATCCCGAAGCGCCTGATGGCGGCGGGGGCGCTGCGATGACGCCGGCCTTGGTGGATCCGCTGCCGTCGTCGGGTCCGCAGGCCAGGGTGGATGTCGTGCTGCGTGGCCTGGAGGGCGCGGTGCCCGCCGAGGATGCCGGGGCGGCGGCCGATCTGGTGCGCAACATGGGGCGCATGGTCCTGGCGCTGGAACAGGCCCTGGAGGAATCGGCGCGCGTCGATTCCAAGGAGGCAGACAACCATGGCGTCTGAGCGTAGCGCGGCGGCGATCCACGATGCATTCTTGAGCGGCAGGCGCAGCGCCGAACAGATCGTGGCGGATTGTCTGGCGCGGGCAATGGCGGCGCAGCGCTTCAATGTGTTCTCGCGCGTGCTGGAGACCGAGGCGCTGGCGGCGGCGCGGGCCCTGGACCGCCGGCGGGCAGCGGGCGTAGCCATGCCAGCGCTGGCCGGGGTGCCGTTCGTGGCCAAGAACCTGTTCGACCTGCGCGGTCATCCCACGCTGGCCGGCGCGGCGCCACGGCAGGCGGACGCGCCCGCCGCACAGGATGCGGCCGTGCTGCGGGCCTTGCTGGAGGCCGGCGCGGTGCCCATCGGCCTGACGCACATGGACGAGTATGCCTGCGGCGCGACGGGAGAGAATGTGATCGGCGGCGCGGTGCGCAATCCCCGGGATCCTTCGAGGATCACGGGCGGCTCATCGGCGGGCACGGCCGCCGCGATCGCGGCCGGCGTGGTCCCGCTGGGCCTGGGCTCCGACACCAATGGCTCGATTCGCGCGCCTGCCGCCTTCTGCGGCATCTGGGGCTTGCGTCCGGGCACTGGCCGTCTGTCCACGCGAGGATGTTTTCCTTATGCGGAAAGCCTGGACGCGGCGGGGCCGATGGCCGCGGATGCCGGCAGCCTCGCCCTGGCTTGGCAGGCGTTGAGCGGCCCGGCGCCGGAAGCCGAGACTGGCGGCCGGGGCCGGCTGCGGGTTGGCGTGCTGCGGGCCGGCTTCGCGGAGCATGCCGAGCCGCAAGCCTGGAACGCGGTGCTGCGCGTGGCGGCCGCTTTCGCGTCCGCGCGCATGATAGACCTTCCGGATGTGGACCGCGCGCGTGACGCGGCCAGCATCATTTCCGCCTACGAGGTCGCGCGCAATCACATGCGGCATGGTTTTGCCGGGCGTCATGCCGGCTACAGCGCGATGGTCAGGCAGCGGATGTTGGCCGGCCTTGCCGTGCCGGATGGCTGGTACCGGACCGCGCAGGCCTGGAGGCAGGTGTGGCGCGCGCGCATGCAGGCCCTGTTCGAGGACGTGGACCTGCTGCTGACTTGCGCCACGCCGTATGCCGCGCCGCCGATCGGCGCCGAACGCCTGGTCGGCGAGCAGGGGCGCATCTATGCGCCGCGCGCGGACGCGGGGCACATGACGCGGCCGGTGTCGCTGGCGGGCCTGCCCGTCGTCGCGGCGCCGGTGGCCGTGCCGGGCGCGGACATGCCCCTGGGCGTGCAGTTGATCGGCCCGCCTGGAGGCGAGGCCTCATGCCTGGCCGCGGCCATGCGCCTGGAAGAGGAGGGCGTGTGCGGCTTTCACGTTCAGCCGCGGCCGGCGGACGGCAGGTAGGCGCCGCTGCGGTGCAACTGCTCTTCCGCCTGTTTCAGGGTCTTGATCGCTCCCTTGCCTTCCTGCGCCAGCAGTTGCTGCACCAGCGCTTCGACCAGCGCCATGCCGGCGCTGATCGACGGGAAGAAGGACGGGCTGTCCACCGAGAACACCAGCGTGCAGTCGGCTTGCAGCGCGATCGGCGCCGCCACGCTGTCGCTCAGCGCGACGACCTTGCTGCCCGCGCGGCGCGCGGCCTCGGCGACGCGGACGATTTCCTGCGAGTAGGGCGCGAAACTGGCCATGACCACCGCATCGTCCGGCTTCAGGGCCCGCAGATCCATTTCCAGCGTGCCGGCGTCGCCGCGCACCAGGTGCACGGAATCGCGGAACAGACGGTACAGGTAGTGAAAGCCGAAGGCGATCGGGTAGCTGGAGCGGAATCCGGCCACGTGAACGGTGCTGGCGCCGGCCAGGATGGCGGCTGCCTGCGACAGCGGCTTGGCGTTGGCGGCGCCGGTCTGCTCCAGGTTGCGGTGCTGCGCCTGCAACATGGTTTCCAGCATGCGGTCGGATCCGCTTTCGCGCACCAGCTTCTGCGCGCGTTGCGCATACGGCTGCGGACCGCCGCGGAACGCATCGACGAAGACCAGCCGCAGGCTTTGCCAGCCGTCATAGCCCAGGTGCTGGGCCAGGCGCACCAGGGTGGCCGGCTGCACGCCGGCGTCCGCCGCGATCTTGCGCATCGACAGCAGCGGCACTTCGCTGGGATGATCGAGCAGATGGCGCGCGCCGCTTTGCAGCTGGGCGCTGAGCTCGCCGAACTGCTCGCGCAGCGCGGCGAGCAGGGCGTCCAGGGAGTGGGGCGGCTTGGCGGGTGATGGGGGCATGGTCTGGGTCGCGGGATTGAGCGTGAAACGATTGTTGCATAGGCCCGGCCGCCCGTGTTGCGGCGAGGACGGGATGTTTTAGGATCGCGTTGTAGCGACGCGCAAGTTGAAGGACCGGCAGCCAACGAGGCGGCGGAATGAAGGAGGTAGGCATGGAAAACAAGGTGGCGGGTCAGCATCTGGAAGCGGAGCTGCTGTTCCGGCGGGCAACGCTGGTCGACGGAACCGGCGCGTCGCGACGCCGCGCGGACGTGGCGGTCGCCGGCGGCAGGATCGTGGCGGTGGGCGAGCTGGACGGCTGGCGCGCCGATCGGCTCATCGAGGCGGACGGGCGCGTGCTCGCGCCAGGCTTCATCGATACCCATACGCATGACGACGGCTACCTGCTGGTGCATCCGGACATGAAGCCCAAGGTGTCACAGGGAATCACGACCGTGGTGACCGGCAATTGCGGCATCAGCGTCGCGCCGCTGGTCCACGCCGATCCGCCGCAGCCGCTGGACCTGATGGGACCGCCGGCGCTGTTCCGCTTCGAGACCTTCGGCGCATGGCTGGACGCGCTGCGGGATCAGCCGGCCAACGTCAACGTGGTGCCGCTGGTGGGGCATTCCACGCTGCGGGTTCGCGCCATGCGGGACGTGTCGGGGGCCGCTACGCCCCAGGAAATCGACGCCATGCGCGGCGAGGTTGAACTGGCGCTGCGCGCCGGCGCGTTCGGCGTGTCCACCGGCACCTTCTATCCGCCCGCGGCCGCGGCCTCCGAGGCGGAGATCATCGCGATCTGCGAGCCGCTGAAGCGGCTGGGCGGTATCTACTCCACGCATCTGCGCGACGAAACGGACGATATCGTCGCGTCCATCGAGGAAGCCCTGCGGGTTGGCCGCGCACTGGATTGCATGGTGGTGTTCTCGCACCACAAGGTCGCGGGCAAGCGCAACTTCGGGCGGTCCGAGCAGACGCTGGGAATACTGGCCGAGGCCGCGCGCTCGCAGCCGCTATGCCTGGACTGCCACCCGTATCCGGCCACATCCACCATGCTGCGGCTGGACCGCGTCAGCCAGTCGTCGCGCACCATGATCACCTGGTCCAAGGGCTATCCGGAAGCTGGCGGGCGCGACTTCCACGAATTGATGGCCACGCTGGGCCTGGACGAAGCCGGCCTGCTGGAAAAGCTGAAGCCGGCCGCCGCGATCTATTTCGTGATGGACCCGGGCGACGTGGAACGCATCGCCCGCCACCCGCTGACCCTGTTCGGCTCCGACGGCCTGCCATTCGATCCGCGCCCGCATCCGCGACAGTGGGGCACTTTCCCGCACATCCTGGCACGGATGGTGCGCGAGTCCGGCCTGATGACGCTGGAACAGGCCATCCACAAGATGACCGGCCAGGCCGCTCAGCAATACGGCCTGCAGGAACGCGGCCGAATAGAAACCGGCTGCCACGCCGACCTGGTCCTGTTCGACCCCGACCGCATCCAGGACCGCGCCACCTTCGAAGACCCGATACAGGTCAGCGAGGGCATCGAAGGCGTATGGCTCAACGGCAGCCAGACCTGGGACGGCCGCCAGACGCTATCCGCCCGTACAGGCCAGGTACTGCGCCGCGCGGCAAGCCCCGCCTGAACGGCGGGACCACCCAAGTAATCAGTGCGCAATAGAAAGCAGACCGCAACAAAAACAGGTACCCCCCAATCGGGATGTCACGGATCCGGCTCCGCCGGTCCGTAGACATGCCCCCTTGAGGGGGAAGCGCGCAGTGCTTCGGGGGTGGGTCAACCCTTCACGCGGACGATCTTCTGCACCTGCGGCACGTGGCGGATGGCGCGGATCACCTGGGCCAGGTGCTTGCGGCTGTCGACCTGGATGGTCAGGTGCAGCGACACCGTGGCAACCGCATCGTCGTGCATCGTGACGTGGACGATGTTGGCGTCGGCGGCCGTGACCTCGGCGGCCAGCCGGCCCAGCACGCCGCGCTCGTTGCGCGTGACGATGTCCAGGCGGGTGGCGAGGTGCTTGGCCGTGTGCGTGTCCCAGCCCACATTGATCCAGCGTTCCGGTTCGCGCAGGCGCTGGCGCATGGCCACCGGGCAGTCGGCGGTGTGCACGACCAGACCGTGGCCCATGCGCATGCCGGCGATGATGGGGTCGCCGGGCAGGGGGCCGCAGCAGGGCGCGAGCTGCACCGCCTGGCCTTCGTTGCCCTGGATCAGGATGGGCGCGCTGCGGGCCGAGGTCAGCTCGTCCACCGCGGCGGCGGTGGTGGCGACCAGCTGGTGCTCGGGCGCGAAGCGGCGCGCGACCACGGCGGCCAGGCGCTTGCCCAGGCCGATGTCGGCCAGGATTTCCTCGCGCGAACTGGCGCCGGTGCTGCGCGCCAGCTTCTGCCAGGCGGGATCGTCGGTGGCGGGCAGCGGCATGCGCAGCTCCTGCATGGCCTGGCCCAGCAGGCGTTCGCCGAAGGCGACCGATTCCTCGTACTTGACGGTGCGCAGGTAGTGGCGGATCTCGGAGCGAGCCCGTCCGGTGCGCACGTAGTTCAGCCACTGCGCGTTGGGGCGCGAAGCCGGCGAGGTGACGATTTCCACCGTGTCGCCGCTGCTCATTTCGGTGCGCAGCGGCACGAACTCGCCGTTGACCTTGGCGGCCACGGCCTGGTTGCCGATGTCGGTGTGGATGGCGTAGGCGAAGTCCACCGGCGTGGCGCCGCGCGGCAGCGAGATGATCTTGCCGCGCGGGGTGAACACATAGACCGCGTCGGGGAACAGGTCGACCTTGACGTGCTCCAGGAACTCGCCGGAATCGCCGGTCTGGCTCTGGATGTCCAGCAGCGATTGCAGCCACTGGTGGGTGCGCTTCTGCAGGTCGTTGAGGGTCAGGTCGGCGCCCTTGTACAGCCAGTGCGAGGCCACGCCTTCTTCGGCCACATGGTGCATGTCGCGGGTGCGGAACTGGAATTCCACGGGCGTGCCGTAGGGGCCGACCAGCGTGGTGTGCAGGGACTGGTAGCCGTTCACCTTGGGAATGGCGATGTAGTCCTTGAACTTGCCCGGCACCGGGCGATACAGCTGGTGCAGCGTGCCCAGCGCCAGATAGCACTCGGGCAGGGTGTGGACGATGACGCGGAAACCGTAGATGTCCAGCACGTCCGAGAAGGACTTTTTCTGGTCGACCATCTTGCGGTAGATGCCGAACAGGGTCTTCTCGCGGCCGGTGACCTCGGCCTCGATGCCGGCCGCGGGCAGGGCTGCACGCACCCAGTCGGCGATCTTGCTGATGACTTCGCGACGGTTGCCGCGCGCGGCCAGCACGGCCTTGTACAGCACCTGGTAGCGGTTCGGGTGCATGGCCGCGAAGCACAGGTCCTGCAGTTCGCGGAACAGCAGGTTCAGGCCCAGACGATGCGCAATGGGCGCATAGATATCCAGCGTCTCGCGCGCGATGCGGCGGCGCTTTTCGGGGTTGACCGCGTCCAGCGTGCGCATGTTGTGCAGCCGGTCGGCCAGCTTGATCAGGATGACACGCACATCGCGCGCCATCGCCAGCAGCATCTTGCGGAAGCTCTCGGCCTGCTGTTCGGCCTTGGTGGCGAAGTCCAGGCGGTCCAGCTTGGACAGGCCGTCGACCAGTTCGGCGACCTCGGGGCCGAATTTCTCGGCGAGCTCCGTCTTGGTGACGCCCTGGTCTTCCATCACGTCGTGCAGCAGCGCGGCCGATAGCGCGTTGACGTCGAGCTTCCAGCCCGCGCAGATTTCAGTGACGGCGATGGGATGCGAGATGTAGGGCGAGCCGCTGGCGCGGAACTGGCCCAGATGCGCCTGGTCGGCGAAGCGGTAGGCTTCGCGCACGCGTTCTACATCTTTTTTGTCGAGATAGCTGCCGATGATCTCGGTCAGCGGAGCCAGGGAGGCGACGGGAGAGGCCGTCGCGTCGGCCGCCTCCTGGGCGGCGACGGAAGGCGGTGGAGGCGGGGTCTTGTCCTTCTTGCCCGTGCGCCGTCCCAGACGGGATCCGGCGCGCAAGGCGGCGAGCAGACCTGATGAAGCGTACTTCAGCCCGGGAAAAGCCATGCGTGCCGCCCCCCGGAGAGTATCAGGTCGGAACTTTGCGGAGCATTTCCACGCCGGTGAGGCCGCCCGCGATTTCGCGCAGCGCAGTGACCGTGGGCTTGTCTTTGCTGTCCAGGCGCGGGGCGTGGCCTTGCGCCAGCTCGCGGGCGCGGTAGGTCGCGGCCAGCGTGAGCTTGAAACGGTTGGGGATCTGGTTCAGACAGTCTTCGACAGTAATGCGAGCCATTAGGACACCTGGTGCTGATGGAAATGGAAGGAAATGCGTGCGTTTCAGTGCGCCGCCGGGATGCCGAGCTGCGCGAACAGCGGAGCGTGGCGGGCGGCCTGAGACGAAAAGCGCAGCCGCGCGGCGCTGACGATTTGGGTCAGTTCCGACAGGGCCACGCTAAATTCTTGATTAATAATAACATATTCGCATTCCGGGGCGTGTGCGATTTCACCGCCCGCCGCCATGAGCCGGCGCGCGATGACTTGCGGCTCGTCCTGGCCACGCGCCTTGAGCCGGGCTTCGAGCTCCTCGATCGACGGCGGCAGGATGAAAATGCCGATGGCGCCCGGAAAACGCTGCTTGACCTGGCGCGCGCCCTGCCAGTCGATCTCGAGCAGCACGTCGCGTCCTTCGCGGGTCGCGGCGTCGATGCGGTCGCGGGGCGTGCCGTAGAAATTGCCATGCACTTCGGCCCATTCCAGCAAGGCCTGTTCGTCGCGCATGCGCTTGAAATCGTCGACCGCCACGAAGCGGTATTCGCGACCGTCTTCTTCGCCGGGACGCGGCGCGCGCGTGGTGCAGGAAACCGAGAGCAGGATGGAAGGGTCTTGCTGGAGCAGGGCCCTGACCAGGCTGGATTTGCCCGCGCCGCTGGGCGCGACGACCATGAAGACGTTTCCGGAATTGGCGTGCATGAATTGTGACGAGCGTGTGATGCCGAGACCGCAAGAATAACAAATCGCGCGGCGCGGCAGGGGCG
>NZ_JCBANG010000130.1:0-12792 GCF_059760905.1 Achromobacter sp. 1011811831 | reverse complement strand
TTGCATCGCATCGAAGGTTGGCTACACCCCGGTTGGCTTGTCATCTTGTTCAGACCACCCATCCGGGTTAACCCTGAATCAACACCACCAGCCAAGCCCAAGACTATAACACAATTTTTGCAGTCTGTGCAACTGGCTTCTGCCTGATTTGCACCGAATCTTGCAATAACCGCTTGGCGTTCAACGTTCCGAAGAATTTCGTTTGCCGCTGCGGCAGATCGCTGGAAAAACCAGCAACCCGTTGCGTCTTGCTTGGCTTCGCGGTTCACAAAACTGCTTGAACTGCGAAGGAGCGAGACTATAGCACAGAAATTTCGCTTGTCATGAGCACGACGCAAAAAGAGTGAAGAAATTTGGCTGAACCCGCCGCTGCCCATGGAAACGGGCCTGACAGGGAGCAAGGGAGTCCTGGCTCGTCAGGCAAACCGGCCGTCTTCCATGAGATCCATCTTCTATATATAGAGATGCTCCCCCCTAGTCCTCTATATATAGAGATCGGGCTCAAGCCTGAGTAGCGACACCTGCCGAATAGCCCGGGCCCACGCGAAGCCAGCGCAGCCTATCCGTGCGCCAGCAGCGCCCGCCTCTCCGCTCCCCGCGCGTGGCATCCCTATGGCGAACAACGTCTCTATATATAGACATATGGAGACAGCACCGCGCTTCGGCCAACCCCGCACTCCTGGGACCGAAGCCGGGAAGTCGAGCTCACTCCCGCTTCGCCCCTTCGGGCCACGGCATGCATCTGGCGCCATGACGAATCAGCCTGCCCAGGCCAAACTTTGGCCAAAGCCCCTGTCCGGCCGCGTCTGTGATCCGGACTCAGATGTCGCCCGCCATCGCTCGCCCCTCTTCTATAGCTCGCCCGTCCAAGCGATCGCCGCTCCCGACACATCCTTCAACCGCTCATGCGCTGACGCGCCGACTTACCGGCACATTGACGCGCCAACCCGGCAGGGCCGGCCCTTCCCCCGTCCCTGTCCAGCAGCAAGCCGGCGCTACCACCGGAGATAGTCGACATTGCGCAAGCGCTTGAATTCCCGGCTGACGCTGGCCTCGCTGACCAGCCAATCGGGCGCCCCCATATCCTTCAGGATATGCTCGTCCAACCCTTCCGCCGTATTGCGCAGCCGGTTCCTGTTCCGCCATTGCAGGCAAGCCTGCAACAGACGACCAAACAGGCTGGACGGGGCCGAGCGTTCCCGGCCATCCCGCGCCGGCAGCACGGCGTCGCAGGCGGCAAGGCAGGAAGTGGCGGTGCTGGATTGCAGATGACTCATGATTTGCTCCGGACTTGGGATGTTTTGGTTAGCATATCCGCCCAAATATCTAGAGAAAATCAAATTGTTTTGCCTGGTTTGGTCAGTTAATCTAACCACTTACTAAGCTGCAATCCATATCCCCTCATCAGCCCGCCCCGACCATGCGACTATCCCTGAACGCCCTGCCCGCCTTTCGCGCGGTGGCCGAACTGCAAAACCTGCGCGCTGCGGCCGAACGCCTGCACCTGACCCACAGCGCCGTCAGCCAGCAGATCCGTGGCCTGGAAGAACAGCTGGGTTTCGACCTGTTCGAGCGCAGCGGCCGCGGCATCGTGCTGAACCCCGCCGGCGCGGCGCTGCTGTGCAGTGTGCAGGAAGCGCTGGCGCTGCTGGACGACGGCATGCGCACGGCAGCCGCCGCGGCTGCGGGCAGCTCCCTGCAACTGCGGGTTTCGGTGCTGCCCTCGTTCGCGCAGCGCTGGATGCTGCCGCGCATGGCGCGCTGGCGCGCCCGTCATCCGGAGCTGACGTTGGAAATGGAAACCTCGCAGCAGGTGGTGGACCTGCTGCGCGATGGATTCCACGCAGCGCTACGCTTCGGGCGCGGCCCCTGGGCGGGAGTCGAATCCGAACCGCTATTCGACGTGCCGCTGCCGCTCATCGCGCTGGCATCCCCCGAAACGGCGCGCGCCCTGCCGGACCACACGCCTGAGACGCTCGCTGGACAGCCCCTGCTCGGCGAGCGCGATGTCTGGCAGCACTGGTTCAACTCGGCCGGACTGCGCATTCCGGTGAATCCCGTCGCGACCTTCAATGACGCGGGCATGATGCTGCAAGCGGCGGAACAAGGATTGGGCATCGCGCTTGGCCGCGAGCTGCTTGCCGCGGACGCGTTGTGCGCCGGCAGGCTGGTGCAGTTGTCGACGGTCCGCGTGCAGTATGAACAGGCGCAGACCTATCATCTGGTCTACCGCCCCAGCCTGCGGGACTGGCCGCCGCTGGTCGCGCTCAAGCAATGGCTGCGCGATGAACTCGAGCTGTCGCGCAAGTCGCTGGTCACGTACCAGCCCGAAGATTGCGCCGATGATAAAGACCCAAAAAAATAGGCGGAGCGGCAAGCGCCGCCCCGCCTCAATCCAAGGCAACGCCCTCGGCCAGGCTCAGCCTTGCGCGCGGCCAGGCCAGCGCAAGGCGCGGTCATAAGCCCGCCCCGAGAAACCCGAAGAACGCCGCCCCGGCGGCGACAAGACATGAAACCGGCCCGGCACTGCGCCTCGCGGCGACAGTGGACCGGACCGCGGCGCGCTTCAGGCGACCTTGCGCACCTCGGCCTTGGACAGGCGCATGGAATCGGTTTCGCTGAAGCGCTGGTGCCAGGAGAACGCCTCTTCCAGCAGATGCGGCGTTTGGCCGCCGCGTTCGCAGGCCCGGTCGAAGTAGTCCTGCAATGCCTCGCGGTACGACGGATGCACGCAGTTGCGGATGATGGCGCGGGCGCGCTCGCGCGGCGCCAGGCCGCGCAGGTCGGCCAGGCCGCACTCGGTGACCAGCACATCGACGTCGTGTTCGGTATGGTCCACGTGCGACACCATGGGCACCACGCTGGAAATATCGCCGTTCTTGGCCATGGACTTGGACACGAAGATCGCCAGATGCGCGTTGCGGGCGAAATCGCCCGACCCGCCGATGCCGTTCATCATGTGCGTGCCGCCCACATGCGTGGAGTTGACGTTGCCGTAGATATCGAACTCCAGCGCCGTGTTGATGGCGATGATGCCCAGCCGGCGCACGATCTCGGGCGCGTTGCTGATCTCCTGCGGACGCAGCACGATGCGTTCGCGATAGTGCTCGATGTTGGCCAGGATCTTGTCGTAGACCGGCTTGGATACGGTGATGGACGAGGCCGAGGCAAATTGCAGCTTGCCCTGGTCCAGCAGCTCGATGGCGCTGTCCTGCAGCACTTCGGAATACATGGACAGCTGCTCGAACTCCGAGGATTCGAAGCCGTGCAGCACCGCGTTGGCAATGGTGCCGATGCCGGCCTGCAGCGGCAACAGGCCATTGCCCAGCCGGCCCGCGTTGACCTCGGCGCGCAGGAAGTCATTGATGTGGCCGGCGATGGCGTTGGTCTCATCGTCCGGCGGCAAGGCATTGGACGGGCTGTCCGGCTTCTCTGTGACCACGATGGCCGCGATCCGGGAAGGATCCACTTCGATGCAGGGCTTGCCGATGCGCTGGTCCACCGCCATCAGGCCGATGGGTTCGCGCGCGGGACGATCCTGCGGCACATAGATGTCGTGCAGCCCTTCGATGGCGGCCGGCACGCCGACGTTCAGCTCGATGATGATGCGCTTGGCCTGCAAGGCGAAGGACGCCGAATTGCCCACGGACATGGTGGGCACGATGGCGCCGCTTTCGGTGATGGCGGCGGCTTCGATGATGGCCACGTCGACGGGCCCGATATGACCGGCGCGCAGCTGTTCGGCGGTTTCCGAAAGATGCTGGTCGATGAAGGCGATCTCGCCCTGATTGATCTTGCGGCGCAGCGTGGTGTCGACCTGGAACGGCATGCGACGCGCCAGCGCATTGGCCTGCGCCAGCATCTTGTCGGTGTCGTGACCCAGCGAGGCGCCTGTGATCAGCGTGATCGACAAGGGCTCGCGCTCCGCCCGCCGGGCCAGCGCCGCGGGCACCGACTTACAGTCGCCCGCGCGGGTGAAGCCGCTCATGCCGACGGTCATGCCGTCCTCGATCAGCAGGGCCGCCTCTTCGGCGGAGGTGATCCTGGCGTGCAGGCCGGAATGGCGGATACGGTCGAGATGCATGGAGTCTCCAGATTTGAGGGCCGACGGCCGGCGACCGGACCGGGCACGGCAGCCTTCTGTCCGGACGCCGTCTGACGCGGCGTTTCCCGATGTCCACAGCCCCGGATCGCGGGAAGGCGGACGATTTTCCGGCAGTATAGGAACGCGGCTTCAAATCTCGTAATGACTTAAAATCATTCATTCAAGTCGCTTTTTTCATTAATTGAGATTCCGCGCCGATGCGGACGGGATGGCTCCATGGATGTGCGCGCGCTGCGCTACTTTGTCGAGACGGTCAGACACGCCAGCTTCACGCAGGCGGCGCGCGCCTTGTTCGTCACGCAGTCCACCGTCAGCAAGATGATCCGGCAACTGGAAGAGGAAGCCGGCGCGCAGCTGCTGATCCGCGACGGACATACGGCCCGCCCCACGGACACCGGCCGCGTGATGTACCAGCGCGGCCTGCAGGTGCTGGAGACCATGCGCCAGTTGTCCGAGGAAATCCGTGAAACGGCGGACCTGCGCCGTGGCGCGCTGGAAGTGGGCATCCCGCCCATGATCAACCTGCTGTTCACGCCCGTGGTCAAGCGCTTCCGCGAGCGCCATCCGGACATCCATCTGACGCTGCGCGAAGGCACGGGCCAGGCGCTGGAGAACCTGGTCGCCGACGGCGAGCTGGAAGTGGGCGCCACCGTCCTGCCCGTCGCGCCGGACCGCGGCCTCGCGGCCCAGGCCTTCGGCAGCCATCCGATCTGGGTCATCGGCCCGCCGGACGCCGCCTGGGCGGGCAAGACATCCCTGCCGCTGACTGCCCTGCGCGATTCCCGGCTGCTGGTTCCCACGGATGACTTCGCCATGACGCGCCGGCTGCGCCAGGCCTTTGCCGACGCCGGCATGCAGCCCGCCATCGCGGCCCAGAGCGCGCACTGGGATTTCCTGGTGGCGATGGCCTCGGCCGGCCTGGGCGTCGCGCTGCTGCCCGAACCGCTGATGGGCCGCATGAAGACGCGCGGCCTGAGCACGGCGAAACTGGCCAAGTCGGGCCTGCAATGGGAGGTCGGCCACATCTGGCAGCAGTCCGGCTACCTGTCCTACGCCGCCCGCGCCTGGCTGGAAGTGTGTGACGAAGTGCTAGGACGGCCAAAATCGGGACGACCTCGGCATGGCGAACCGCCCGCGGCGAAACGAGAGCCGCTCCAGGAATAGGCCCAGTCCCGGGCGCCCTGTGTGGACGCGTAGGCGAAAGACGCTCGCCCTTCAAAGCGGCCCGGCCGATTCCACCATCCGCCCTGTCACATAAAAGAAACAGGCTCGCAATTTTGTTGCAGCCGCCGGCCACGGCCTTGCTATGCTGGCCTCCCCTGGCGCAAGCCGCTCATCAAACCCTTTATGTTTCCGAACACCTCCCTGCCCCTGACGCATGCCGGCCGCTCGCGCGCGTCCGCCCTGCTCGCATCGCTGGCGCTGGCCATGGCGCTGCTGCTGTCGGGCGCATGGTCCGCCGCCGCCCATGCCGCGGCGCCGGGCACGCCGGCAGAAATCGAGGCGGACCTGGCCAGCGCGCGCAAGCAGATCGACGACATGCGCAAGCGCATCGCGAACGAGGCCGACGATGCCAATCTGCAGCAGCTCTATGGCACGGCGGTGGACATCCAGGCCAAGGCGGACGCCGCCGCCGAAACCCTGACGCCGCAGCTGGCCAGCGTGGCGGCCAGGCTGAACGAGCTGGGCGCGCCGCCGGAAGGCAGCAAGGAAGCGCCCGACGTCGCCGCCCAGCGCCTGAGCCTGGAAACCAGCCGGCGCGGGCTGGACGCGCAGATCAAGCTCGCCAAGCTGCTGTCCGTGGATGCGGGACAGACCGCCGAACAGGTATCGGCACAACTGCGCACGCAGTTCAAGGCCCGCCTGGGCGAGCGCCGCGACGCCTTCCTGTCCGGACAATTCTGGAACGAGTTCAAGGGCGAGATCCCGCGCGACCTGGAGCGGCTCAGCGCGCTGCGCGACGATCTCTATGAGGCCGTGCAGCAGACGCCCGCCTGGGGCTGGCTGCTGCTGGCCGGCATCGCCGCCCTGGTGATCGCGCTGCGGATGTGGATCGGCCGCGCCCTGCTCAGGCTGACCGCGAACCGCGTGCCGCCAGGACGCCTGCGCCGCTCGGCGCTGGCAGCTGCCCAGGTGGCGCTGTCGACCGCTACGCCCGGCCTCATCGCCGTGCTGGTCCATGTCGGCCTGGACTGGAATTCGCAACTCTCCGACAGCACCTCCAACCTGCTGGCCGCGATGGTCATCACGGTCTTTTTCGGCGGCTACACCTCGGGACTGGGCAGCGCCCTGCTGTCGGCCCGCCATCCGTCCTGGCGCCTGCCGCCCATCGGCGATGCCGTGGCGCAGAAGCTGAGCTGGGTGCCGGCAACGATGGGCGCGCTGATCGTGCTGATCTGGCTGGCCGAACGCCTGACCGTGCTGCTGAACACCAGCCTGACCACCACCATCACGCTGACCGGGATCGTGTCCACCCTGATCATGGCCACCATGGCGACCGCGCTCGCCATCGGCCGCAAGCTGCGCCGCCAGGCCCGGAAACAGGAAGACGCCGCCATTCCGGCCTGGGTGCCGGCGCTGACCGGCATCGCCTGGGCCGTGCTGATCGTGAGCCTGGGCAGCCTGCTCGCTGGCTACGTCGCGATCGCCAACTTCCTGGCCAAGCAGGTCCTGTGGGTGCTGATCGTGCTGGCCTCGGGCTATCTGGCGTCCACGCTGATCGAGGACGTCTTCAGTTCGCTGCTGAGTTCGCCCCGCCCCGAGACAGGCGAAAAGGCCCGGCCCACCTTGCGCGACCAGGCGGCCGTGCTGCTGTCTGGCGTCGGCCGGGTGGCGGTTGGACTGCTGACCATCACGCTGCTGCTGGCGCCATTCGGCGAAGGCCCCACCGACTTGCTGCAGCGCTTCGACCAGCTGCGCAAGGGGCTGGCCATCGGCGAGGCGCAGATTCATCCCGGCGCCGTGTTGCAGGCGCTGATCGTGCTGGCGCTGGCCCTGCTGGGCGTGAAGATGCTCAAGCGCTGGCTGTCCAACCGCTATCTGCCCACCACGGAACTGGATCCGGGCATGCAGCTGTCGGCGGTCACGCTGTTCGGGTATGCGGGCTTCGTGGTGGCGGTGGCGCTGGCCCTGTCGGCGGCCGGCATCGGATTGGAACGGGTGGCCTGGATCGCCAGCGCCCTGTCCGTGGGTATCGGTTTCGGCCTGCAGGCCATCGTGCAGAACTTCGTGTCGGGCCTGATCCTGTTGGCGGAACGTCCCGTCCAGGTCGGCGACTGGGTCTCGCTGGGCGGCGTGGAAGGCGACATCCTGCGCATCAACGTCCGTGCGACCGAGATCCAGATGAGCGACCGCTCGACGGTGATCGTGCCGAACTCGGAGTTCATCACCAAGACCGTGCGCAACGTGACGCGCTCCAGCCCGCTGGGCCTGGTGCAGATCAAGCTGCCCATGCCCCTGTCCACGGATGCCGAACGCGCCCGCGACGCCATCCTGCAAGCCTTCGCCGACCACCCGGACATCCTGGCCACGCCCGCGCCGAACGTCTTCCTGGACGGCGTGGATGGCGGCAATCTCATCTTCAACGCCAAGGGCTACGTATCGTCGCCGCGCGCCGCGTATGGCGTGCGCAGTGCGCTGCTGTTCTCGGTGCTGGGCCGCCTGCGCGACGCGGGGCTGGAAGTGTCCTCGCCGACCACCCTGCTGCTGGCCCCCACCCCGCCGGCCCGGACCCCGGACGCGCCGGGCCTGGCGGCTCCGCCCGCGACTTCCTAGGCGCGCCGCCGGGTCCGCTGTCCATGCGCGTCAGCCCGGCGAGTACATATCCAGCATGCCCTGCCGATCCAGGCGCGGGTTGCGCAGCGGCGGCGAGCTCATGGCGCCGCTCTGTACCGACTGCACCGGGAAGGCCTGGGCGACCGGCGTCTGCGGCGTCGGCGCGAGCGCGGCCGGCGAGGCGGGCGGCGCGGCGGCCGGCGCCGAGGTCTGCGCCACGGCGGAATTGTCGAAGCGGTGATCAGCCGTGGTCAGGGCGGGATTGGTGCACAGCCCCTGCGCCACCAGCGCGGCCTTGGTCCGATCGTCCGTCTGGCACAGAATGTCGATGGCCGCGGTTTCCAGCCGGCGCGAGCGGTCGGGATCCTTGGTGGACGCCGCCGCCTGCATGGTGCGTTCGAAGTTGCGCCGCAGGCTGCACTTCTGGTCCTCGATCGGGAACGCGACGTTCATGCCGAAGCCGACGACCGAGCCGCCCCCGCCCGCCGACACCATGCAGCTGTCCGAAGAGAACGAGCCGTAGAAGCTCTGCCCACCCATGGCGGGCGCCGTGCGCAAGGTGCCGGAAGCGTCGGATTTGGAATTGAACGTGATGCCTTGCGTGTTGCCGGCGTTGGTCGCGCCCGAGGTCGCGGACGTGGTGGACGACGAGGCGCTGTTGGTCTGCGCCGTGGCTGAGAACGCCGCGAGCGACAGGGATAGGGCAAGAACAATGGTCTTCATGATGTCCCCTTGCCCGGACGGCCGAAGCCGTCCGGAACGCTGGCTCAGTGGTTGAACCCTTGGAAGTGGCCAATCCCTCCGATCCCTTGGATCGACGCCGTCGCGCCGAAAGTCGCCGCATGGAACGATCCCGTGGCGGAAGCGTTCGTGTCGGTCTTCTCGAACGTGGCGCCGCCATTGGCGATACTGTCGCCCGACATGATCGGCGCATTGCCGCTCACGTGGCCATAGGTTTCGCTGGTGGCGTATTGCCGCGTGCTGGTGACGGTCTCGATACCGTTGTGGCTGAAGGATCCGCTGGCTTGCGCCACGCCGCCCGTCTCGCCGAACGAGGTCTGGGTGGACGAGCCATAGCCGTTGACCTGCGTGGCAACCACCGAACTGCCGTTCGACACGGATGACACGGTGCCATGGATGCTCCCGCTATAGCCCGAGATGGATACGCTGGGCCCGGGACCCGTCGCGTACGCGGAAGCGGCGCACATCGACAGGACTGCGACTGCTGCGAGCTTTTTCATTTGAGCTCCTCCTGATCCGTGGATACGGATGAACAGGCTGCCGGTGGCCGACCGGCGCGGACCTCTACTTCTCCAGCAGCCCCGTCATGCCTCGGCAGGACGCGTGGAACTTTCGTATTGGTACGGAATGATTGCGCCGTCCAAAGTGTGTCGATATCGGTTAAACGGCGGACCGTCCGACTGGCGCCATGCGCAAGCACGCCACAATGTCGCCAAAGTCGCGGACATCTTGCGTGCGCGAACGCGCGGGCCATGCATATGGAGGATGAACGGAGGGCAGCCTGGCCCAATCCTCCGGCGCGGCTCAGCACTATGGAGGGCAGGGAAGCCGCGGGACTCGCCCGCCTTGCCTAGCGCGCATGCGGGTCCGCGGTTGGCAGATGCGCGTTAGGCTGTTTGTCAGCTGACGCCGACGAAAGCAGCAGGTGCTGCGCTGCGCAAACCAGCGGACTACGCCGTCTCGGCTCGGGCCCCCGCCGCAGCGGGCAAGGGCCGCAGCCCCAACCACGGTCGCAGCGGACCGCTGCGCAGCGCCAACACATAGGCCGCCCAGCATCCCGCCAGCGTCAACGACATGACCAGCGCGGGCTCCAGCACCGGCCCCGGCTGCCAGCGCTGCACCAGCCACCAGGCGCCGATGATGAAGGTCTGGTGAAACAGATAGAACGTGAAGATGGCCTGATTGACCGGCGCGCGCCAGGCGCTGTCGCGATCCAGGCCCGCGCGGGCATAGGCCAGGATGACGCAGATGACGGTCCAGGCATAGGCTTCACGCGCAAACGCCTCGCCCCAAACGGACGCGGACAGGGCCGGCCAGAGCTTGAGCACCACGATCAGCCGCAGCGCGAAACACGCCAGGGCAACGGCAAGGATCAGCCGCCGCAACCGGACCAGTTCCGGCCACAGGCGGCCGGCGCCCGCCGCCGCCAGCCCCAGCGCGTAAGCCAGGCCATAGTGCAGATGGGCATGCCAATCGTCGACCAGCAGATGCGTTTCCGGATAGGCGCGTCCCAGCCACGCGCGGGCCAGACCCAGCGCCACCACCGGCACGATCAGGAAAGCCCAGGCGCCGATGCCCGCCGTCCAGCGCGCGCAGGCCTGCGTGAGCCGGCGCGGCGCCGCGGCCAGCACGGCGGCCGCCACCAGCGCGTAGGCCAGCACATACAGCACGAACCACATGTGGTTGTAGGTCGGCAGATAGAAACCCGCGGCCTCGGGCCCGTAGATCGGCGCCAGGTTGCCGAAGGTCAGGTAGCGCTCGACATAGAACGTCAGGAAATCGCCGCGGTAGTCGACCTTGTGCCACAGCTCCGCATACGATTGCAAAGGCACGACGATGAAGATCGCGAACAGCAAGGGCAGCGCCAGCCTGTAGCTGCGCTCGCGCGCAAAGCCTGCCGCGCCGAATTTGCGCAAGGCGTGGGCGGAAACCGCGCCGGACACGAAGAACAGCAGGGTCAGCCGCCACGGATTGAGCAGCAGCATCGGCGCCTGCAGGGCCGGCGTGGTCCAGCGGCTCTTGACATGCCATCCCCACCCCTGCACGTACAGCATGCCCAGGTGGTAGAGGATCAGCAGCGCGAACGCGCCGGCGCGTATCCAGTCCAGGTCATGGCGTCGCGAAGCGAGGGCTGCAGGCACGGCGTCGGAGGCGTCGGGAGAGGATCTGGCCGGGAAAGGGAATGTCAGCCGGCGAGGGCCAGGAAGTACGCCGACTCCTTGCGAACCAGCCACAGATCGGCCGCCACCAGCAACAGCAGGATGCCGCATTCGGCCAGGTACGGCGCGGCCGCCACATGATAGCCGGCCAGCATGACAATGCCGGTCGTGGCGGCCAGATATCCGGGCCAGCCCGGCGCGGCTTCCGCGCCCGCTCGCCCGGATCCGCGCCGGCGGCCGCACAGCCAGGCCAGGACGGGCAGGAAGGACAGGGACAAGGGCACGTAGGCGGCGATCGCCGTCAGCAACACGTCGGCCCCGAACTGCGTGTGCAGCTTGAAGGCGACCAGCGCAACCGTGCCAACCGCCGCATACCACAGCAGTCGGACAGCGATGAGGCGCGGCAAGGTGGCGACTCGGGTCATCGGTGGGGCCGGAACGGGGTTGGCGCGCCTGCCCTCGGGCGACGCGTGCGGAGTTTTTCAGCCATACTACTCCGGCCGGCGGGATTGCGCCCGGCCCCATTCCTACGGAGACCCAGAATGATCCAGGAGATCGCCAGCATTCACGTCCGCGAAGGCCAGGAGGCGCTGTTCGAGGCCGGCGTGGCCCAAGCCAAGCCCCTGTTCCTGCGCGCCCGCGGCTGCCACGACATGCAGCTCTACCGCAGCATCGAACAGCCGCAGCGCTACACGCTCGTGGTCGATTGGGAAACCGTCGAGAACCACATGGTGGACTTCCGCGAATCCAGCGATTTCCAGGAATGGCGCAAGCTCGTGGCGGGCTTCTTCGTCGAGCCGCCCCAGGTGCATCACGAGCAGAAGGTGCTGTAGCGTTCAGTCCGTTTCGGGCGGATCGTCATACTTGCGCGCGCTGCCGCGAAAGCGATCCGCCGGATATTTCAGCGCGTTCTTGGCCATCTTCGCCGAGACCGCGCCGGCAATGTCGATGCCCAGCTGATCGGCCAGCGCAGCCAGGTACATCTGCACGTCGGCGATCTCGTCGGCCACCTCGGCCAGCCGCGCGGGCGACAGGCCGTGGGACTCTTCGGCGGTCAGCCACTGGAACAGGGCCAGCAGCTCGCCCGCCTCGCCGGCCAGGGCCATCGCCAGGTTCTTGGGCGTATGGAAGGGCTGCCACTCCCTTTCCTCGGTGAATCGCCGCACCGCCGCCGTGATCTCCCGCAAATCGCTCATGTCGCGCTCCCGCAGTCATCGGGCGGGCATCAAGCCCGCGCCAGCCTGGCCCCGGCGGCCAGCGCCACCGCCACCGTCGTGCGCACGTCGGCCAAGGCTCGGTGCGTCGGATCCGACGCGCCCACATGGCGGGCCAGGATATCCAGTTTATGGGACGGCAGTTCCGGCCAGGCGCGACGCGCCAGCGCCAGCGTGCAGTGCACCGGATTGGCGAAGGCCAGCCCGGTCTGGTCCGAGGCGGCCGCCAGGAAACGCCGGTCGAACGAGGCGTTGTGAAAGAACACCGGCAGGTCCTCGACGAAATCCAGGAAGGACGAGAACGCCTGCCTCACGGGGATGCCGAACCGGTCCACTTCGGCCTGCGTGATGCCGGTCAGCTGGCTGATGAACGGCGGCACCCGGCCCCGTGTGCGCACCACCTGCGCATATTCCCGCTCGCAAGCACCATCGGCCTGCACGCGCACCGCGGCGATTTCCAGAATCTCGCAACTGGCGGTGGACAGGCCGGTGGTTTCCAGGTCGGCCACGACGAAAGGGCCGCGCAGCGCATGCAGCGCGGCGGTCAGGGTCGCCGGCAAGGCGCGCGCGCCGCTCACTTGGCGTCCAGCGGCGCGAAGCGCGGCGAACCGTCGGCCAGCTGGCCGAAGAACATCTCCGCCGGCCGCACCCACAAGCCGCGCGCATGCGGCCACAGGTGTTCGTACACCACCATGGTTTCCAGCGTTTCGGAATGGCGGGCTTCGCCCACATAGCGGTACAGGCCGCCCTTGTAATGGCGGTGCGAGGCAAGGGCCAGGGCTTCGGATTCGGTCATGGG